>JADFZZ010000005.1 GCA_015232315.1 SAR324 cluster bacterium
AGACGCCGGTGATGAACAGACGTTTGAGTCCGGAACCACTGTGACTGGTGCCTTCCTTGAGAACCGTGAAAAAATTCCGGAAAAAACCTTCTCCATGCGTGAGGGAATGATAGGCCTGTGTTCCGGCGGTGGAGAGGATGGTATTGGCAAAATTGTCGTATTCATCAATGATGACATACACCGGCAAATTCAGTTTATTGCATGTCTGAAGTATCCGGTTGAGACGGGAAACGAAGCCGGAAATTTCCTGGATTTCCCGCATCGAATCTTCGGTGAAACAGGAAGTGTAGCTCCTTAAAAACCAGTTGAGAACACCAATCCCATATTCCTCAAAACTTTGCTCAACCCATTCCATATCGGCCCTGACCGCGGAAAAATTGAATTTGAGAATCAGATAGGAATTCCGTTCTTCCGTGGGATGTTCCCCAACCCAGAGTCCGTTGAAAAACTTCTCGAATTGGTCTTTTTTGGCAATGTCGTAATACGTTTCCAGAATCGAGGCCCACAACGACTTGCCGAACCGGCGGGGACGGATGAAAAACAGATAGCGATTTTGTTCAAGAACGGGAATGAATCGGGTTTTGTCAACGTAATAGTCATTTTTTTGACGGATATCTTCAAAGTCAGACGCACCGTAAGCGATATTGCGAACACCGGGTTTGAGCATGAAACCTCCTGATCAGCATGATAATGGTTCAATACTCTTCTTGTAACCCTGACACCCGAACAGTGCAAGCGGTGAGACTCTGTTCCGGTATCACCGTGAACGCGATCAAAGCACTAGCGTTTACAGATCCCAGGTTGCGCCGAGGGAGATCTGCTGAACTCCTTTTTTGAGTTGAAGCAGGCAGGCCGGAAAGCGTTGAATACGGAATAAGCTGATACCTCGGAACGGCTGATCATTTCGAACCAGCATGCATCAGATCTGATGCCCTGGAAAGATGGGCCGCGGTGCTATCTGATGGAACGATTATTCAACTTTGAAGGTTTCGATAAACTGTTGGAGTTCCCGTGATAAATCAGCCAGAGACTTTGAATTATCCTGAATTTGTGAGGCTTCAGCATCAACATTTCCTGTGGATTGGCGAATGCTTTGAATGGAACTATTGACAGAGGCAACCCCCTCAGCGGTGTTGGCTGAGGCCCTGGCAACTTCCCTCACGCCACGGTCGCCCTCTGTCACATTGCGGGCAACTTCACGGGATGCCTGGGAGGCTTCCGCAATGGATCGGGCGATTTCACGCAAACCCTGATCTGATTCGTGCACATGCAACACCGCTTCCTTACTGGCTCCGGCAATCATGTCAACGGATTTTGAGATTTCGGTTGCTTCCTTGCTCTGGAGTGACACAACCTGGCTTATTTTCTGGTTCAGTTCAGACAAAGTATGGATGATTTGATTCACATTTTCTGTATGACTGAGCATGTCCTGTGTTTGTTGCTGAATCAACAGCATGTGTTCACCGACATCGTTGTTCGCTTCAGCGGTTTGCCGTGCCAGTTCCTTCACTTCTGAAGCGACAACCGCAAATCCTTTTCCCATATCTCCGGCACTGGCGGCTTCGATGGTGGCATTGAGTGCCAGCATGTTGGTTTGCTCGGCAATGCCTTGAATCGTTTTGACTATTCCTGAAATAGTTTTGGTAGTCTGCCCCAACTCACTCATGGCTTTTAAGTTTTGTTCCGCGCTATGACTGGCATTTGTGGAAATGGTTCGAGCCTCAATGGCGTTCTGACTGGTTTCATGCATGTTGATCGAAACGTTTTCCATCGATTTTGAAACATGCTGAATATTTTGGGCTATCTGGTCAATATTTTGTAAAAAACCTTTGGTATTGGCCGAAGCTTCTTCTGTCGCCGACGCAATCGTGTTGATATTTGCGCTTAATTCTTCAACCGCGGCTGAAATGGAAGTGATGGATGAGGATGTTTCTTCAGTCGCTGCGGCCACCTGATTGACATTCCGGGTTAAAATATCTGAAGACTGAGATATGGAATCCACCTGTGTTTTTACAGATTCAGAGCCTTCCGCGATATGTCCTGAACTATGAGCCAGGGACACCGCCATTTCGTTCAAATGACGAGACTGTTTGGCAATGGTATGGATGATATTCTGAATTTCATCCATCAGCATGTTGAAGCCTCTTCCCAATTTCCCGATTTCATCATTGGATTTCACATTCATCCGGTGTGTGAAATCTTTGCTTCCATCCGCAATGAATTGAATTTCTTCAATGAATTGAGTCAAGGGCTGCATGATTCTGTTCAGCATCCAACCCAGAATCAACATCGTGACTATGATCAACCCCAAAGAAAATAACAGAGAAGAACGGATCTGACGTGTGATGAGTTCATAAGCATCCGATTTATGCATTTCAACATTAAGAATCCACGGATATTTTTCGTCATACAGATAAAACGCGAAAATGGACTCACCCGTTTCATCCACTTCTTCGGTAAAAACGCGACCTTTTTTCAAAACCGCCTTCATTCCCTCATTCAATTTACCATCAACCAGATCATCCACATTATTGACAATATGCGTTCCGTCAAGGGTGGTCATGAAAATATTGCCGCTCGTTCCCAGTTCAAAATTTTGCTGAAGCAACTCATGTTGAAAAGCAATCACAACCTCAGTCACGATGACTCCCAGCGTTTTGTTGTTTTTATCTTTAACAGGATGCATGGCCAATTGATGAAAATGATCTTTCTCCTTGAAGCCGAAAAAATCTGTGATCACAGGTTCTGTCAAGGCTTTCCTGAAATAATGCGACTCGGAAATCGCCTGTCCCAGATGAGAAGCCGTTGCAGTTCCATGCGGAGGACTCAAAATAATTTTCCCATTGGTGTCGGCGAGGAAAACATGGTGCAGTTCGCCCCAGAAACTTTCCTGATAATGCAACACGGAGTTGAAGGTCGTTTTTTGATAAGGTTCCTGATCTCTGGCAAGATCCGGTGTATCCAGATACGCAATCACCGCGGGATTCCGGCTGAGGGCCCCCAGATTCTTGAGAATGGTCTGGAGATGGTCGTCAAGAGAGGTTTGTTTGAGTTGTGCAATGCTCTGAATGTGCTGAAGAAGATTGGCTTCCGTCTGCTCAATGGTAGAGATGGTGTTATACGTTCCCGGGACCAAAATCAGAATCAAACCCGCAATCAGAAAAAAAAGCTGGAATTTACGTTTCAAGGTCATAATCCCCCCTCTCTGTTATATGATTTACTCAAGAGTTGTAAGTTTTCAGTTATCAGTCTTCAGCTTTTTGTAAGTCATTGAAATTAAAAATTTCCTAAACATCAAACTTTCAAAGAAACTTTTAGGCTTATATAAAAAATCATAATAATTTCAATAAATTAAAAAAACTGAGAACTGAAAGCTGAGAACTGAAAGCTGAGAACTGAAAGCTGAGAACTTACCACTGTCGAGTGATTTATAAGCACATTCGGATGAAGGGCGCACTGTATTCTGATGTCACAATAAAACAATTCAAAAAATACCAATGTTTGTTATGGAAATAGAGTCATTTGATTTTCTTTGCAGAAATGAGATGAAGCAGCCAATGATGCGGTAAACATCTTGTATCCTGCATAAAAAAATCTCGTCTGCCAGATTGCGCATTGAACATGACATTCTGGCCTGTGTTCTGTAAATATCTTTGACAAAACACTATTTTATTTTGTATAGGCCAAAGACGTTTCGAGAATTTTCTCAATCTTTTTTACAGGGAACCTTATGAACTGGTTATGGAGAACAACATTTGCCGGAATATTGCTGGTGTTATTTTTTCTGTCCTCTTGTGACAAGATCAATATGGGAGAAATGAAAGTTTCTCAACAGGAAACCTCGATTGAACTGACGGACAGTGAAGTTTCCGCTCAAAAAGAAATTTATCTGCAAGATGAATCAGCAGGAATCATTCAGGGGATGATTCAGGATTTTCAAACAGGAAAACCGATCGGTCAGGCCAGTGTCAGTGTCAATGCTAACGGAAAAACTTTTTCCGACAAAACACAGGACGACGGCACCTTTTCTCTAAAGGTGCAGGATATCGCCCCGATGGATGGTGTTACACTGCATGTCGCCAAAGAGGGCTATGCGACATCCAGTCGATCTATTGTTTTTGAACAACAAAATCTTATGTATGAAGTCGGAACAATCCCGGTAATGCCGGCTGAGTCGGTGAGTGCGGCAGCGTCTGCATCAGCAACAACAGCAACCACATCTGGAACAGCAACAACTGCGGCGCAAGCACAAAACACGCGAACCATTACTGGACGAATCCTCAATAATTTCTCTTCAGAGGGTCTTGCGGGCGTTCAGATCGTGGTGGAGGATTCGGCACAGGAACATAAGGTGGCGCTGTCAGATGCCAAGGGTGAATTCAGTTTGTCAGGAGAAAAATTCAATATTGGAAATTCCTACAACCTGAAACTGTCAAAATCCGGTTACGTGTCCAGAAGTGATGTGTCTGTGACCATCCGTGAGGCCAACAACCAGATTGATAATACGCCAATTCATCTGTATCGGGCCGTGGGAACGATCACAGGCAAGGTAGAAAATGACACAACCGGCAAACCTCTGGTCGATGCCGTTGTCACCGCCAAGGACAGTCAGGGCAATGAAATCGTGATCCGTACAGACGAACTGGGCGCCTTTGTGCTGGAAAGCCAGCACTTTCAACTGGAACAACTCTATACGGTCACAATCACGAAAACGGATTATCAGCCCTTTGAAACCCGTGTCTTTATTTCTGTTCCGTCTGCCAATCCGATTCCCGGGGAAATAGTACAACTTAAAATAGATGCCAGCATCTCTACCAGAGTGATCAATCAGGAAACTGGCCAGCCTGTTTCAGGAGTCAAGGTTCAGACGGTTGACTCCTATGGCAGAAAAATTCAGGCTGAAACGGATACTTCAGGGAATCTGGTGCTTGGGAGTTCAGGATTTCTGAGAGACCAGAAATACAAACTTGAACTCAGAAAAGAAAATTACATTTTTAAAACCATTGAATCACAACCCTTACAGGCCGGCATCAATACCATCCGTGAGATCCCTTTGCTGGAGCCACCGATTGGCACCGTTAGCATCACCGGAAAAGTCCTGGACTACTGGAAACAGGACAATCAAATCAATAATCCAGCCCTTGCTGACGCATTGATTCAGATTCAGGATGATGAAGGTCTGGCTCGCACAGCTTTCACCAATGACCAAGGAGAATTCACTGTCAATGGTAAATTTTCCCGATATCAGGATTATGTACTGAAGATTTCCAAAGATGGTTATTCCGGACAAACGCATAAAGACTGGCAGGAAGCGTCAGTCAAAATTACAGGAGAACAGGTTTCCGCAGGGACGCAATTGCTGTATCCGTTGGGCCTGTTTGTGAAACTGAAGCGTTCGTCCGACAGTTTGCCAATTTTCCGGAATTTTCTGTTTGATCTGAAACAGACCCATGAAAAATTTCTGACAGGCAAACCCGGATTCACACTTTCAGGAAGAAGTACGACCAATAAAAACTCGGCTGATACGTTTTATGTCCATATTGATGAACCTGATTTTCCAGAAACCTTACCCTTAGGTAGCAAACACTCCAATTATCTGGCCGTCAACGGAAGCTCACGAAAAGGGGTACTCGCTGAAAGTTTGGGAACAGACTCAAGGGTGGCAAAGTGGAATTTGAAAACCTATGTCATGTATCATTTTTTCGCGTCCACTGTGGGCAACTACACCTTTGTGCTGGAGGGAACACCAGACACCCGACTGGAACTGTATGACCGGGATAATCAGAAACTCTATCAGGTGAATGGTCATAGCGGTGTGTATCATATTCGAACGCCTGGATGGAACGTGCTTGTCGTACAACCAGCCAACAACAACTCTTACGGTTTCTTTGACATTCGTGTTACAGGCCCCTCACTTGAAAACAACCTGGGACCACTTCCTCAGACATGGCTGGTTTCCGACATTTCCAAAGGGAGCGTGTTGTCCTGGTATAGTGATGTGGATAAAAAAATGTATGTGGCGGCGTTTGACGAACCCGGGTCCTCGGGAGAAGTCACTATCAGCCATTTGGGAGCCATTGGCGAGATTGTTCGCGGCAGTAGTTTCACGGGTGTGATGCGAGCAGTGGAAAACTCAGGATTGACCGTTGAAATTCAAAAAGGATACTTTAACATCTTACGCGGTGAATGATATGACCGGAAAAATTTTTTGGATACAGACAGTGGCCCTGCTAATTGTGGGAGTCATATTTCAGCAAGTGCCTGCGCATGCGGCACCTGAACAGTTGGCACAGGGGGAATTCAGGTTTCAATTGGGGGATCAATCTTACCAGATGTCCAATGTTCAGGCGGTGATTGATCGAAAGAGCAAGATCGCCATCATGATTGGCCTGGATGATCGTGAGCAAAAAACCAAGGTTCTCCTGACGATTTCGGGGGAAGATCCCTCCAGTGAATTGCATTTGAACACCGAGTTTAACGCATTGTCTCTGTCAATGACCTCTGAAAACTATAAGGTTTCCATCATTCCTGCCAGGCAGTTGGCACCAACCTCCGAAATGCAGTATACCTCCAGACAGGCGAATACCGGGCAGTTTGTTCGTCAGCAGGCACGTTGGGTTTCCATGTCACGGAAACAGCGTCTTGCGACCGGAGAAGGCGTGATTCACAATGAAAAACTGGATGGAACCATTCTCTATGTCAATTTAAAGCCGGTTGTGAAAGATCATGAAATAGTTGAATTTCTTGGTACATTTTCCGGCGTTGTAAAAAATGGTCAGTCTGACCAAAATGATGAAAACGCGACCACACTTTCTAACGGAGAATTCCGGGTTGCTGTTCAAACAGGCAAATAATCAAGGGGGATTATGCGTTACAGATTATGGATCATGTTAGTTTGCGTTTTGATGACCGGCACCTTCTCTCAAGGATGGGCTTACACCTATAAATCTCATGAAAATATCTCGGAAGACGCCTTCCTGTTTATGGAATCCCACGGCTCAAACCAGATGCGTTGGGCCGCTGATTATATGAAAGCTAAAGCCGGGGGGCGTTATACAGGTGTTTGTCTGAACAAGACCAACAAACCTGATGACATTGCGGAAGGCACCGCGCTGACAGAGTGTGGTGCCATTGGCATTGCCCGAGTTGGCGGCATCAACCCCGATTATTTTACAGATGCGTTCTGGGACGATCTCACCGCGTTCAACTGGAATTATCCCAACCCGTTTCTCAAAAACAACTTCACCTCATGGTTTCATTTTATCAACCTGATTCCGGGCAAAGCTGACGCGGGACATCCGATCAAGAATAATGTTTATAATGATTATGATGGTTATTCCTACCAGGCAACTTACGGGTTTCCTGATACTGGAATTGATTATGCGGTGGCGGCCATGATGAACAACGCGCAGATGAGCATTGATCTGCCTAATTGCACACATCATATTTGTTCTGAAAAATATTCAATTGTGCCCAATGGCAATCCCGCGACAGATTATAAACAAAATGGATCCACAACGCCGTTGGGGGCACCCAGTAATAATGAGATGAAAACAGGGACCGCCAAACGGACTAATTATAACTGTTTCAGCGATATGGCGTTTCATAACTGTCCAGACAATGGTGCCAAACTCAATAATAAGGATGATTACTACCAAATTCCCAATACCGATTCTGATCCCTGGTTGGCTTATGGCTATGAAGACTGGGTGATTTATGAGCCTGCGGATAACGCCTCCACGTTTTATTACAATGAATTTTTTCTGGAAGGTGGCGCCAGTCGGAACAGCAGTTTGCAAACCTCGGCAATCGCCAACCGTTACTACACCCTCACGGGGCCGGAATTGCTCTATTTGGCAGTAACATCCCATTGGGCGGGTGATGTCACCCATCCCGCGCATATCTGGAGTACCATCGGATATAACCACGGGGAATATGAAGAATGGTCTGATGAACATTATGGGACTCGTGTTTTGGGTGGGCATAACAGTAATAATTTTGAAAATTATGAAGAAGCTGTCGCATTTATGGAACAACGCCAAAATCGGGATGAAGCGACAATCGAACAGATTTTTATGGAACAGGCGTTTTTCACCTACCATATTCGCATGCGCAGTGGCTATGACGTCATGACCAGCACCAATGACGCAACCCGTACCCGGCTTGGCAAATGGTCCATCAACAATGCCATTGCCATGGTGTCTGTTATTTTTGAAAAAGGGGTTCTGGATTTGAGAAAGTACAAATAGGTCACACTAAATGCTTGAACACATTCCCTCCAGTCCACCAATTTCATGGGTAAAACTTCCTTCCAGCCGGTTTGAACCGGCTTGTTCATCCGTCGGATATATCCTTCATCGAGTCGTCCTTCTCCTGTTTCTGGGGGGAATGACGACGGCCATTGTTTCAGCCAACAATAATCTGACTTCAAGTATGGTGTACCAATTTGATGGTGGACAACTGTCAAAAAGTACGTTTTTTCTACTGAGCCAAACGGAATTTGAAAAAATCCCTGATCCTGTGAAAATTGTTGACACCCTGGAATTTCGAGAAGCACAAGGTTTGCTTGCCACCAGACATGGCTTAAAAACAGATCCCCGTTATTCCTGGTTTTTATTGAGGAAACGCAGAGGACGGATGGCGAATGAGGCACATCTGGCATGGAAACGTCATACAGGTGGAAATCAGAGTTTTTCTTATGAAGCCATCTGGAAAGCGTTTGCAGTTCAGGTTGATTTAACTTCGGTCAGCGCCAGCATTGAAAAACTGGTCAACAGAGATCCGCATCTACCCCGTTTGACAACGGACCCAGGGCAGGTAAATGTGGGACACTGGGCAGAGGGCGACATCACTCTGGCAATGCTCAAGCTGGAGATGCTGGATGAAGACTGGACGCGTATGCTTGTTTTTTCGGAACCTGTGCGTCAGCAAGCCTTGCTCGAAGCCCTGAAATATTGGACTCACACAATGTTGAGCAAAAAAGTTGTGGCTGATTTTGGTGCGGTTAAAGAAGAACTGGAACGTCAGGATCACAATCGTGTCGCGGAACTTTTTCTGTTATCACGCTATCGCCAGGGAGGAAAAGGGATCTATCCTGTGGATCCCCTGCATGTAAAATTCACACGAACACAACTGTTTGATCATTATATGGCAACAAGATCCCGCTTCCGGCAAATCCTTCAGTTGAACGCCCGCTACACGGTGGTCAAAGATTGGGATATCGCTACGGAGTTTATTGAAAAACTGGAAGAAGGACAGGACTTTAAAAAATTAGCGGAATCCTCTGCTGTCAATGAAAAATTCATTCAAACCGCTGATATTCATGTGTTGCCACCCATTCCCGCCAAATCCACATCATCCAATGCCAAACCAACCATTGAGGATATGGTGTGGGAGATTGCCCGATCGGGTGATAAAGAAATATCTGTTCATCCCCTGGACAATGGATATCTCATTGCTCAGGTCATTGATATGCGTGAAATTGACGCGGTTCAACAATTTCAGGATGTTCAGAGCATCATATCACTGGATCTGGAAAAACAATTGCTGACCAAACAATACCCCAGGGATCTTCAACAAATCCGCCGCACCATGCATTTTGAACACATTCCCCCTGCGGAATTATCCCGATGATTCTCAGAAAGTCAGTGCCAGGCTGGTTCCTGTTTTTGGAAACCATTCTCCGGAATGTTTTTCTGTGCGGATCTGTCCTGATTCACTTTGAAAATATTCCGCGCTCACAAACAAATGAAGACTCAGATCATAGCCCAAGGGAACATCCGCGTAAAACGCCTGAGTCCATGAAGACGATTTAAATTTAAATCCATGCGTTTCTTCATAGGGCAAATCTTGTTCATACGGACTAGGTTCACGCGAAAAATCCAGGTTTGTGTAGATCAAACTGTACATTGGTTTCCAGGTATCCAGAAAATGAAACAGAATATTCATCCTGGCAGTTTTCAGTCGTGTCAGAAACTCAAATTGTCGTGCCTGAAGGTCCAGTTTTTCAGCTACAAGCGCGGGTGAATCCTCATCCGAAATAAATATTTCCTCCTTTTTGTCTTCGCCTGAACCGAAATACAAATCCATCTTGAACAATCGATTGTGGTAAAATATCCCGTATCGCTCAACACTCATGCGATGCGCAAAAAAGAGGTGTTTATGTCGTACCGCATATTGAATTTGCGGCAAAGACACATCAATGGAGTAAGAGCCATAATCCAGACCGCCACCAATATGCATGATTTCTGTCATGCGGCCATCATGAGGTCCCAACTCCCGTTCAGACCATTTGAAACGTTCTTCCCCAATGAGTAGTCGGGAAATGTCATACATGAAGGAAAAATGCGCATAATCGGCCTTGAGGCGATAATAAAACTGTGTTTGCGGTTCTTCATGCAGACTATAAGGCATCGGCGCGCTTCCGGTAATGAAAATTCGCTGAAATCCAAAGGGGCCAGCGGAAAGTTCACTGGACAATACCGGAGTGAAGTTATTTACCCTGTTGCTGGAGGCTCCATAACGAGAGCCTGCGTTGAACCATAACCCGAGAATGGTGTCATTTTTATAAACCTGGGGAACCGGATAGAATTTCTGATTTTTTTCATAACGGGACATTATTTGATGTCCCTCCATCAGATGGTCCAGTTCCTTTTTAATCAATAGTGGTTCTCCCAATAATTGCTGTGGGTAAATTGTTTGATGAGAATCGCCGGTCTCATAACGACAATGGCTGAAGGGATAAGGATGTAAAAATTGAAAATTGGCGGAGATTCCTTTTTCCAGTATTATTTCATTCGGCTGAGTCACCTTGGTCAGCTTCCAGATGTTGCTTTTTTCAATCACGGTTTCTTCCCCTTTGGGCGTCAGGAATGAGATTTTGTCTTCAGAAAAATCAACGGCCCATCCTTCCACAAGATCCACAATCTGGTTGCGAAACAAGGTCTGGATTTGAATCATTGGCACTTCAGCGGCATTATGTATTTTGGAAACCGGGATCAAACCAATGGGATAATAAGCCAGATAGGTGATTTCATAACGGGAAATATTTCTGATGTCGCCCTGAATGGTCAGCAAATCAATGGATTCTTCATCCACATTCAGAATGATTCCTACTTCACGCTGGCAACTGCCGAAATAGACCGCATTGAGATTGATCGCATGAGTCATTCGTGCCGCACCCGCAAAAAACAGGACGCACAGCAGAATTTTATAGAAAAAATGAAACTGCGGCCATGAGGGAGTATGGTGCTTCATCAAAAGTGCCTTTCTTCTGGTTGAATTGGTAACTGTAATGTCTTAAAAAATAGTTCAGATATCCAGTCAGTGTCACATAATTGCCAAAACGATGTTGCAAATATGCGGAGGTTGTCAAGTTGCTGAAGGTGATGGAGTTTCGTGCTTCTGGAAATTCATCATGGTACGTGCCTGTTAAGCCGATTTGATCCATGCCCCAGTGAATTTCTTCATTCAATTCCCAGTCAAATCCGGCTCTTACAAATTGTGCTTCCAATGAAAATTTTTCCAGGGACTGCGACAAGGCAATGGATTCTGGAGAAATCAGATTAAAATCCTGAAATTCATGCGAGTGAATGAGTTGAATATTTTCACGACCGGGCGATTTGACATCATTGGTGATGAGCGACATGATGCCTCTGAACTTCAGTGTTTCCCGCGTATGTTGCAATCGAAACACAGGTGCGGCCTGAGTTGCCAGAACTTCCCGGAAAATATCATTGCCATGGATTCCAATCACAGGATAAAAGCCACCGCCTGAAAAAGACCAGGCACCCCAGTCAACGCCTGTCATGGCCATATAATTGAATTGAGGCAGAATCGCTATTTTCTTTTCCGAGGATTGCTTCAGAAATTCCTGAAAAAATAGTCGGTTATCAATCATGAAGCCTTTGCCGATTTGCATCGCAATCGGATTTCCCGCAAAAAATCCATTGAAAAAATGGGACTTCACTTCAGTACGAACCGCAAACACAGCTTCCGCATTGGGTAGCCATTCCAATGGTTTGGTTCCAAGAACAAACAGGCTTTGATGAGAATAGGGGCGACCATTGGACCATTGAAAATAAAAGGGTGGGCCAACTCGAAGTTCCTGATTTTTGAGATCCTGCAAATAAACCAGGCCCAGTTGTGTGGCTGTGTCATATAAAAAAGGTCGGGCATAGAAGCGGGTGCGCTGTTGAAAGCGCTCCAGTTCCTCAAAGCCTTTCTGGAATCGGGACAGGAACTGGCTGATTTTAATTTGGTCACTGATCATTCGGGTCGGGCGGGTTTCCGCATCATGTTCAGGGTGCTGTGCGGCGCATTCAGGCAGATTCCGGCCAACTCCCAGGTGGACAGATTCATAGTTTGAAACCGTCACCGGAGATTGAGGGATGATTTCCGGTGTGCTGATTTTAACAATTTTCTGTATATCCATAAAAAAAGTTTTTCCTTCCAGATCATAAAACACGACCCAGTTTTCAATGAAGCGAATAGGCCATCCTGTAAAATTGGCTTTTTGATCTCCATTGATACTGACACTTCTCAAAAAATCAGCGGCACCACCGGATAAATCAATTTGTGAGACAGGATTGGAAATCAGATTATAGATGAGCACATGATTCAATTCATGGGCCGGAAGTGTGTCATAGCGCCCTTCCAGGGTCAGCAGATGAATCGTCTGATCATCCACATTGATGATATGACCACTTTTGGCATGGCAGGATTTATCAATCAGGGAATAAATCTCAATGGCCTGACTCAGTCGCGGATGTAAAAAACAGCCGAAGGCCAGATAGAAAAGAACAGAATTAACAAAAATTCGCTGAACTGAACGTGACATGAGTTATTCCTGATACAATTTGGATAGTGGCATAGCACCGGATTGCCCGCGCCATGCCCAGTGAAAATTTTCTCCGGAATTCCAGCAGAACAACCCTTCCAGCATCCAGGGCCACATTTCAGGAGAGAGGGTTGTGATTCCCGATAAATAATATGCCAGACAGGAAATCACGGTGTCATGAGTGATATAAATGTTAAGTTCTCTGGCGTTTTTTGCCGGAGGACATTGACTGATTATGCGTGGAACACCTTGTGAGAGTGGAATGACACCGGGAATGAGTTCACCTTGTAATTGCAGATTGATCAAGCCCAGCGGACCCACTTCAAGAAATATTGTTCCCGCTTGCCTGATATTTTCCACAAACGCACCCGGTTCCTTGAGAATCGGCAAGGGAATGACATCGGTTTTCAAGCCAAGGGTTTCCATGATAATGCGTCCTGTTTCCATACAACGCCCCATGGAACTGGAATAAATCCCGGAAACTGAAAAAGGTAGCGTTTGTGCCCAGTTCCGCACCATTTCAATTCCTTCCGGTGTTAATGGAATGGCGGCGCCGGAGGTTCGTTCCGGGATTGCGTAGCGGGTTGAATGTCTGAGGAACAGAGAAGCGCCGGTATCCACGGGAACAAGATTCATGGAGGTTTCCATCAATGGATGGGGAGAGGTGTTAAAAATCATCCATTCTTCCATGCGTTCTCCGATCTAATGAATTTTTTGATTGACTCAATCCAATATTCAAAGCCGCAAATTATATATCCAATTTAGGGGCGGGGTTCAAGGTAACATTTCATGGCAAGAGGTTTTTTAGAATTGCAAAAAACCACTTGTTCTGTGAGATCCATCACGTTACATACCATTGTAGAACAGGTTTGTTTTTTGCAGGAGCATCCGCATAAACCCTACAACATTGTGTTTCTTTTCCGGGAGTGTTCATGAAAATTCGAATAATGCTGGGAGTCGCGTTATTAATTCAAACTTTGATTCTGTGTTTTTCCTTCATTCTCTGGGAAAATATTCAACCTGTTGACGATGGCTTTGTTTTAACCCTGTCCATGCTGATATTTTTGATGGGAATTTTGATGACTTTGATTTTATTGGTATTGTTTCTCTTGTTTGTAGGAACGTTCATTCCATTGATGCGGAGTCTTCAAAGTGCGGCCAATTTTGATTTTTCAATCCCGGTTCCTGGAGAAAGCCAGCATGAATTAGGTCTGATCGGCAAAGAACTCAACCAGTTGATTTCCGGTTCATCTCGTTTGCAGACACATCTCAAGGATCATCATACCATGCTCAAAACAAACAATGTCAGTTTGAGTAATCTGATTCAAAGACTACAGGACATTGCTGGAAAAACCCTGAAAGATCTAAAATCTTTTGAACATCATGCCAAGTTGACCATCCATGAAATTCAGCACCGTACCCAGAAAAACCAGGATTTTGATAACCTGCTGGAAGATCTCGGGGAAAAAATGTGCAACATTCAGGAGGAAATACAAAGTGGACTAAAATCAAATCAGGAAGATATCAAAAACCTGAATGTTGTCAGTGGACAATCCGATTCCATCGAACGCAGTACCAAGCAAATCATGGAATTGGTGAATCAGACCGCAACCCTGGCATTGAATGCCGCAATTGAAGCGTCCAAAGCCGGCGAGCATGGAAAAGGATTTGCCGTGGTTGCTGAGGAGATGCGCAATATTGCCAATAAAATCAAAAATTTCGCTCATGACATTAAAACACAGAGTAACCAGATCAATGACAGTGTTGTGGTCGCTGAGGAAACATTGAAAAAAACAAGGACAATTCTCGTACACATTGACACCATTTCCAAAACTGGAAAAGAAACGGTGGAACACCTTCAAGCCATGATTGATAAAATGGAACATCAGGTTTCTGATATTGAGCGTCAAATGGGCAGTTTTTCAGAACGCTCCCACGACCGTGTTCAAAGCTTCAAGGAACTGGACGAAATAGCTTATGAACAAATGCGGATTTTTAAGAAACTGGAAGAAATCACCCTTCAATTTGCCAAACTGAATATTTCTGGCATTACTCACTCCTGATCTGACAGCTTTGTTGAAAACAACACCTTCCGCACTCATCCGATTTTTTCTGTATTCATTGTTTGCACTCAGCACTTTTTCCATAGCAGGGAGCAGTGCGGCCGCCATGTTGATGACGCTGGTGCTACTCTATCATATTAAATTGAATCCGGAGACGCTTCAATTCCAGCATCCTTTGACCACGCTGTTGGCGTTATGGTTTCTCTGGGAAATATTCGCCGCGTTTTTTACCCCTGCCGTGACAGACAGTCTGCTCCATTTACGGTACCAATGGCGCTTTCTGATTCCGCTGGTTGTATGGAATGCGTTTCCCTATGTGAAAAATCGAAAGGTATTGCTGATATTTGGTGTCTTTCTGATGCTTATTTCTGTTTATGGCATCATCCAGTATTATTATGGCGTTGACTGGTTGCGACCTGAAGGACGAAAGAGTATCACGCCCTACATGCCGGACAATGTGACAACAGGTGTGTTTCATGCCAAAGGGAATTTCAGTCATCACCTGACCTATGCGCATTATCTGCTGTTATCCTTCCCTGTTTTTGTTTCATTAGCTGTCAATCGTGGTCAGTCCCTCAAATTTCGTCTATTCACCCTTGTGACCGCCTGTTTGACAGGCCTGGCCATCTTGTTTTCCCTGGGTAGAAGTTCATGGATTGGCGCAATCGTGGCTCTTTGCATCCTATGTTTAAGACTTCCCAAAAAAATAATTTTGTTGATTGCGGGCGTGGGGGTTCTTGCCGTAGTGGTGCTATTGCCCGTCGCTCACCTGGGCGATTCCTTTGAAAAATATCAGCAACCGATTGAATCCGGACTCAAAGCCCGACTGGACAGCATGTTTGTCGCACGTCTTCAATCGGATCGGTTTGCCATGTGGGAGACTGGCATCATGTCGATCAAGGATCATTTCTGGTTTGGCATTGGCTGGAAAAATGACACGGTTGTGATGGACAAATATCGCCAGCAAATTACAGAAAGAAATGGACATATTTTTTGGAACAAGGCTTCGGCAGGCATTCACAACATCTATCTTCAAATGTTTGTATATCTGGGTTTTCCGGGATTACTGCTCTATCTGGGGCTGTGGGGGTGCATGTTCCGTTGGAATTATCAAAACATCCGGTTATCCCAGCCTGCTTCCTTGGAAAATGGAATTTTGTGGGGCATGTCCGCAGGCTGGATGGGATTCATGCTGGCAGGTTTTTTTGAAAATGATTTTATGGATGGAGAAACCCAGACTTTGTTGTTTATGCTGTGGGGCTGGAGTTTGTTTCTGGGCAGTGAATTACGTAAAAAATCTCAGTCCTTAGCAGAAAATAACTGAGGTTCCCGTTCGAAAAGCTCATACAAACTCACAGTGTTTTCAGGTTGTGTGAATTGACCCGCAGACAATAACTTATGCGGATGATCCGGTAAGTCTGCCAACCAAAATCCGATTTCTTCCATTGTTGTTCTGCATTGGCCATCAAATCCCCATAAATTAATTTTTTGCTGTTTTTCCAATAGAATAGACGTCAGTGAAAAAGCCCTTGATAAAAATATTTCGTAGTCTTCCAGAGTTGTCGCTTTCAAGGGATCACAATAAAAATGAAAAGTCTCATGGGCTTGGGGCCTTGTATATTCATTCAATATTATATCCAGTGACGCTGCCGTTTTTTTCCAATGGATATGCCTGACAGAATCGCCTGATTGATAGGGTTTAAGCTGAAAAAATTCATGATCGCCCAGAAGGTTGTGTTCCTGATTTTCATGGAACTCTTCTTTCATGATTGATTTAAGACGAACAGAATATCTGGCTGGCGGAATAACCAGTTCAAAATGACATGCCATTCGTTTGAATTTATCAAATAAACCAAAAGGAAATTGGGTGCGGCATTCTGCTGTGACCTGCCTGTAGATTCCTCGTGATAAAGGATTTCCGGTTAGAGAAATGGTTTGTAGCGTATCAGGAGGCAGGACCGGTAAAATATGGTTTGTGTCCCATTCAGGGATCAAAATATGAAGTCCGATGATGGGCAACGTATGATGAGAATTACGAACAGTGGCTTTTAATACAATATTTTCTCCGGAGGGCTGATATTCAGAGGCAGACAATTCAATGGAAAAATGCCTCATGACCCTTTCAGAAAGCCATCCAGAGAGGATCATTCCGTTCAGGAAAAACCCCAAAGCAATATACAGCGTATTTATTCCGGTATTGATCGCGCCAATTCCCAACAAGGTCGTGATGATCGTAAACCAGAAACCAACTTTGGTGAATTGCAGTCCTCTGTTGGTTTGAGGAAACCATAGTTTTAATTTCCACCAGCGCTTGGGATCGGACTGTTTTTGATCATGGATGGAAGGCTTATGTGTTTTCTTCCGCATTGCTTTCCTGATGAAATATTCTGAGTTGTTTTAAAAAATCATCAATGCCGGCAATTTTGTTTTCCTCACAATAATCCGTCAGCCATTCCCATTGTTTTATCAAAAAAGCATCTAACCGTGATTTTTGAGATACATTCAGTGTTTGTGCCTGCTGAATCTCATACATGAATGCTACGATATCCAGAATTTTGAGGTCTGTTTTCAAGGCCTGATTTTCGTGAACGCCAAGTCCTATTAAAAAAGTTTCCTGTATCTGATCAAGTCTGAGCCTCAGTTCCTTGTTTTTGAGTCCGGGAAGAATATCTCCGGTTGCGGATTCATGAAGATCGTGTGTTATGGCTAACACAATCAATTCATTCCTTTTTTCCTCGTCATAACCCCGAAATCTGCTCCAGTACAGTGCCAGAAACGCAGTGCAGAAACTATGCTGCCCAACGTTCCAGTTTCCAAATCCGGAAACCGTAAACGCTCTTGGAATTTTAAATAAATTCATAAGGACATCAAGATTGGGAGAATCCTGGATTTCAGATAAATATCCCTGGGGTGTCAGTATATCTAAGGGTGCAGGAGTATGGCCCATAAAGTTCCCTAAATATTACATTTATTAAAAATGAAAGTTCAAAAGATTGACATCCTGTACGCTTCATGTTCTAATAGTACCACAATGGTACAAATTAAACAATAAATGCAGGAGGCGTATGAAAAACACTAATAAGAAACATGCAATCAATCATGAAGAGATTCAACAATCGTTGGAGTCGTTTTTAAAAAAAGGTGGAAAAATTGATGTACTCCCCCCTCAACGAGTCGTTACCAGAGAAAAAGTGGGTGGTGACAAATGGGGAATGTACATTGCTCTTGAAGATATTCAACCAAATTCATGGAATTAAACATTGAAGACGGGAAGGCCTGCGGGAATTTTTTATTCCCGCAGGTTGTTTGCTATGAAGGGACAATCAGGGAGTGTTGAGCTGGTAGGTTCCAATGTATGCTGTCAGGGTTGATTTACCCATTTTAAATGGAAGAATGACACTTCCTGCGCCATTTTCATCAATGGTCACACCACTGCATGTCGCCAGGGATTCACCACCAAGACAGACATTGACAATGTCTCCAGTCTTAAGACCTGTTGTGGCAACAGAAACAGTGTAGTCTCCTGAGACGTTAAGAGTCGCCGCATTGCTGTTCACACTGACGGCCCCAACAGAAACAATCTGGACTGTTGGTGTCGATACCACATTATACGTTAACTCACGAAAACTGGTTTTGTATAAATTGGGGTTGTTCGAATAATTGACTTTAGAGGTGATATTGCCAGTATAATTCACCGTTTCCAAAATGACATAGGCATCATCTATTTTGCCATTTCCAGAAATTGTATTCGCAACCAATCGCACCATTCCATTTGAACCATTTCCTCCTTTTTTCATTCCATTTCCACCCGTTCCACCTTTGGCCGTAATCAGCCCCGTATCTGTCAGTGTGATCGAACCTGAAGCGGCAATCAATAATGCGCCACCGCCACCGCCACCGCCACCAGCCTCCTGGTTAGCCGCATAAGTAGCGCCGCCGCCGCCACTTCCACCAGTCAGTGGTTGATGATTTGGTGCTGTAAAAAGAGGACTGAGTTTGCCTTCTTTTCCCATATCACCATCTCCCTGAGACACAGGCGCAATTCCACCTGCACCAGCGCCCGGACCAAAACCATTCTTACCGGCAACACGATTATTAATACCAGTAATACCATCACCCCCGTTAAAACCACCAGGCCCACCTCGTCCGGCTAATGCGATGCCGTTAATCAGACTGCTTCCATCTGATCCGTTCAGGCGGATTGTTCCGGCAATTGTCACATCCTGTTGAACCAGTATTTGAATGGGATTGCTGTGATCAAACGAACCTGTATTGCTGTTCCAACCGTTTCCTGCTGGCGTGAACACAACAAGACAGCCTTCACCAATAGTGACAGATTCATATTGCAAAACTCCACTGCTACCAGCATCAATTTCGATTGGCCGTCCTGTACAAACATCACCTGTCTTATTCAAGATCCCGTCTTGTCCATTGCTGGAACTGCTGAACGATGTTTGGCCAAACACACTGCCGGCACATAGAAGGGACAGGCCCAAAATAGCGATTGATTTTTTATTCATAAGAAGACTCCCACTGAATGGTTGATAATCTGTCATTATTGAGAAACAATGATGTCCACACTCACACTTTGACGCAATGCGGGAGTCGTGTTAGTCACATAATATGGATTTGATGTCACCTGATTGTATTTGGAACTGGTGCTGATAGTTGGTCCCAATACAATGGAATATCTTCGATTTCCATCAGACGTATCACCTGTTCCGCTCACAGTAACATCTTGCTCAACATTCCAGTTTTGAGGTGTGAAAACCAGATTGGCAGAACTCACACTGTCCCCGGTATAAGGTTTGGAGGAAACCGCAACTGGAACCGTCACATCGACCAGTGGCTGGCTGGATAATCTTACTTTATACAGTGCTTTCCCACCACTCTCCGTGATGTTCAGACTGCTGCCAACCACGATAAAACCGGCTTTTTCAACATCAATGTTGGTTAGATCCAGATCTTTGGGATCCAAACCATTGTAACCAGTATCAGAACTGACGGCCGAGCCAATCACAATTGAATATTTTTGATCATCATCCGCCATCAGGTCACCTATCGGGGTTATGGTCAATAGCTGTTCCTGATTCCAGTTTTCAGTAGTAAAAACCATTTGTGCCGGACTGACAGTGGCTTCAGTCGTGTCACTACTGGAAAATGGAATAGTGACTGATGCTGTGGGAATTTTGGTTAATTTAATCTTAACCGAGGTAACTTTTCCTTCTGTTGTCTGTGCTTTTTCAACGGGACTGACGGACACTCCCGCGGTCTCATTGTCTTCATTAACCACGGTGATATCATCAGGATCGAGTCCATTGAATCCTGCATCGTTGCTTTGCGCCACAGACGTCAATATTTTATACTCCTGGCTACCATCACCCGCCTGATCATCAACGCCCATGACAATAACCAGTTTTTCTTTCCAGCTTTCAGTTGTGAAGGTGAGTGAAAGAGGCTCCACCTTGCCTTCAGTGTCATCAGAACTGGTCAAATTGATCACCACGTCATCCTTGGGTTGTTTGGTGAGACCAATTGTGAAGTTGGCACCGCCCCCTAATTCCGTAGTGTTACGGCTGATCGGAGAAATAACAAATCCTGCGGTAGTGTTTACAGAATTGTTATCTTCATTATCCAGATTCTTGATTTCCACATGGTTCGGTCGAATTCCGTTATAAGCTGAATCCGCGGAAACCGCATCACCAAACAGCACAGAATAAGTTTGGGTGCCATCCGCCTCTTGATCATCCACCCCTGTCACGGTCACTTTTTGCTTTTTATTCCAGTTGTCGGTTGTAAAAACCAAATTGTCCGGGCTCACTTGTCCCTCACTCAGATCGCTGGAAGATATTTTAAGAGAAACATCCGCGGTTGGTTTGTTTTTTAACTCGATTTTGAAGGTGGCCTGTTTCCCGGTTTCAGATGTCTCCCCGCTGATGGCTGTGACGGTGAAGGCGTCAGGAACCGCGGTATCCCGTTCAGTTCCTGATGTGATTATTTCCTCACTCACACTCTGTTCGCTTAAATTCACGCTCTGATCAGTTTCTGGTTTTAAACAACCTGAAAGACCTAGAGACGCGCAACATCCAGTAATGAACCACTTGTGTATACGTTTCATGAGACATCCCCCTGAAAGAATTTAAAATATGATTGTCTACCTGTTGGTATCTGTGGCGTAAAAAAAATGAAATTGCAAATTTTCGTCAGCAAAATTCCGGGTTACAAACGGTGACATGTCCATCCCTTGATGGATTTGATCAAAAATCTGCTTTAATTCAATGATTTAATGGGGCTGGAGGGACAGGTTGCGAGGGACTGAAGTTATGAACGGACAAGTGAGAACTGCCGAACAGTATGAACGGCAGTTCCATTAATAAAGATTACAGTTGAAGTACACCATCAATCACGGCAGGAGCGTCTGTCAGATCAGGTTCATCTCCGATTTTAGGATCTTCCCACTCGGTGGGATCAGGCAACGTCAGTGCTTCTATGGTGAGACTCGCGCATTGGGCATCTTCCACTTTCTGCATGCGTTGTTCTTTATCCAGCCCCTTTATCAGATATTCTGTTGATTTGGTATCAGTCACAACAACGCCATCAGCCAGGCTGAATTCAGGAACCCATCGAATCTGAGCGTCAGGTTTACAGTCTGTGGATTCACCTGTTTCAAAATCAACACACTTTCCAGGGATTCCGTGAAGATTACCAAACCCCTGATATTCCAGATAGAACGTAGCGTTGGTATAGCCATTTCCTGTATGGGTGTATTTGACCTGCATGGGAGGATCAAATGTAAGAAATGTTCCTGCGGCATCTTTTAGAGAAGAATACCGGTTCCAACTATTCGGACCGGTTTCATAAACATAATAAACATCCAGCAAATTCCTTGCCTGCCATGCACAAGTATTCGTCGTGGTTACACTGGTGTTACGGGGACCAGGACGTGTCATGGTACAAGCCAGTTTATCCAGATTTGCCGTAGTTGGTTCAAATAAAATACCGCTCTGCACTCCATGCTCGTATTGATCAAAACCATCTGAAGACGCACTGGTACTGGTTGAACTGGAAGAGCGGACAATCTCTTTAGTTCCAGATTTCAGGACCATATCCGCTTTACTAAACGTATATGCGATTTTAGTTGCCTCGGCAGGGGTTTTATTATTCTGAAAACTCAAATTCACAGAAGGATCTGATCCTGGACCCATGGATGTTCCTGTAAAATATGGAGAACTGGTCGTGATTTTGTCAGGATCAGGACAGTTGTCAAAACACACCAGTGACAGATCACCTGTAAGTTCTTTGGGACTGACAACATCTTCAGAATAAAAAATCACGACTGTCGCGTCTGTTGGCGCACAGTTGTAGGACGGTCTTGAAAATGATGTTGTTGAAGTAGAGGTTGAAGTATTTTCTGTACATTGGCTAGTTTTAGTGGTTCCAGTGCCCGTTTTGAAGGTCACGGCAATGCTTCCACCCAAGGCTTGGGAAAACATTTGCAGTTCATCAAAATCCAGTTTGGATGTCGCCACATCCAGTGGACTGGCCAGAGGCTCCGGTATCCAGTTTTTTTGGTCCATTTTTGCGACTTTCTGAAGCTTGGTGCCATTCCACTTGACAATAAACTGATCGCCCGGACCTGTCGAACTGAACTCACTATAATTCAGGGGAATGCCTGTTACATCTTTCAGCGTCAACTCCTTGCGTGTCATCTTACGCAAACGGCCTCCGGCAATGAATACAGTATATTCCTCGCCAGCACTTTCTCCGTTTTCATCAAAACTGACTTTCGTCACAGTATCTCCATTTTTAAGCGTTTGGCTGTCAGGCCCTCCTGCATGAATTCCATGATAACCAACCCAGCCATGCTGTTTTTTTCCATCTGTATCTGTCACGATAATGGGAAAACCTGAATTCAGGCTCACTTGTTTTCCCGCCGAATCGTATAAACCATAGCGCCATACACTTTCTTCAAATTTGTCTCGATTGAGACAAACCTGTTTGCCCTCTACATTGTCTTTTCTGAGGAAGAGTGATTCGTTGAAGGCGATGCCGAAATCCATGGTTTCAGAAAAAGTTTCGCCATTGAAAGATGCGTTGAAGGAGGTTTTCAGAGCCCCTGAACCCGCAGTACCATCCTTGGATCGAGTAATGGCTGCCTGCTCCAGACCAGTGAAACCCATTTCTTCAGCTCCCATCTTGTTGAAAAAGCTCAAGACTACCTTTTCTCCCTGTTTCTGTGCTTTCAACAAACCTGTTCCCATTAAGGGTGCATTGGGATAGGCATTGCCTTCTTCATCTGCAGGAATCATTTTGAAATTCATGACAAATAAACCATAAGGATTGGTATCGCTGGCTCCCTCAGTGATTTTGATTTTTGCCTGAATCTGCTGCATTTCAGGCGGACCTTCCATCTCTCCTTCGGGTGGTTTTGCTCCATCAGTGGGTTTTGTACCGCCATCAGCGGGCTTTGCTCCGTCTGCGGGTTTCGCCTGTCGTTCTTTGGGACCGCCTTCTTCACCGCCGCCGCCCATATCATTGTCCTGGCTAAACCAGAAAGTGACATACTGATTGGAATTATCATCCTTGCGGATAGATTCTACCGTGAAATAGGTATAGTCCGGAGAGCTACTGCTTGAAGAGTCGCTTTGCGAACTCTGGTTGGCACTTGATGCGTCATCCTTGCTATCGGCACAGAGATTTTCATCCACTTGTGCGATATATGGCCCCTTGTTCAGCATTTCATCATAGGAAAGAAGATCAAGCATGCATAAAATATTGTTCACTGTATCCAGTGCCTGAGTAGATTTTTCTTCAACAAATACATGTGTTTTATCTGTATTATATGCCGAGTCCGCAGGAACATCAGCCGCAGATAGTCGAAATGTTCCCAGACGCAGTGGTGTTACTCTAGCCGTAGTAGTTGCATCCTTGGCATCCACTACACTGACTTTGGAAGACACTGTCAGTGCGGAAACACTACCATCATCGGCACCTCTGATTTCATCTTTTCCGGTTACACTGTCTGAGGTTGCATCACTTGATGAAGAAGTGGATGTTTTTGAATCTTCCTCTTCCGGCAGAAGACCACAACCAGTCATTATGAGAGATGCCCCGAGAAACGAGGCTATTAATGTTTTTGCCAGTTTTTTCATACATACCTCCTCATTGGTAAATTAAATCCAAAGAGATTTATTCTCAATGGATTGATCATGATGGGATTTATTCATTCATCTATTGTTACATGGACTTAACAAAATCAATGGACCCCTACTAAAAACGCAAAAAATTGCGTCAGTACCCCCCACAGATACAACAACGATCCATGTGGTTCATATGTTTTGAATTTAACGCATAGAAATTTATTTGGCAAGAGTGCTGAAAATTCATTTTTGTCGTGGGTTTCTGAAAGGTTGTGCTATGATCACAAAAATCGAGCATTATCTCGATGAAAATACCGTATGACGATGTGTAAGGTTAAAGCCCATGAGTGTGTTTTCAACAATCAGAAAATTAAACAGAAAATTTGAGACTGAATCAGACATTGATAAATTTGTGCAATATCAGATTCAGAACAGGCCACAATACGCGAACCAGAGGCTGGACCAGTTGATTCAAGCACAAGAATTCCTGGTGCTTGAAAAAATGGAAAATGCCTTTGATGGACTAAAACAAAAACAAAACATCAGCCCTGTCTTCATTGAACATATCCGGGGTATCTGTGCCAGAGGTGTTCAGGCTGTCAATGAACTTCCCCCTGAAACACGTTTCTGGATACAACTGACTGTGGCCAGCCGGAATAATTTGTATGAGTGCGCAGACATTGTGCTCAGAACTTCCCATCAAGCCCGCAAAAACATGATCCATGATCATTTTTTAAAAAAATTCGCGGCAACCTATGACGTCATCGAAATGTTGGAAAGGGATGAAAGATTGTTTGCTGAGGGGATGCCCTTTCACAAAGAGAATCTCCATGGATTGCTCAAGCAACTGGCAGAAAAAATCATCAATTATGGAGTTTTGGAACTGGATGATTCAGACGATGATGAAACTGACAAAGCCGCTATTTTGTATCATTTTATCCGCAACCACACAAAAGAGGAGATTCTGGAAAGCCTGAGTGATGATCGAGTGCTTGTGAATGCGAGTGTTGATTATTTCAGTGTGCTGAACACCTCGCCCCATGTCATGGAATTTGCCAGAGCAAGAAACTATAAGCTCAAACTGTTCCTGATTGATATCAGCACCCAGGATATGTTTGAGGGGATGGATCCCTATGATCTGGTACGTATTTTGACTGGATTGCTCGTGGTGAATACGCAGATTGATCCTGACCTTGAGGATGAACTGAGTGAGGAACCACTCACTAAAAAACTTCTGCACCAGGATACTTTCGAACTGAATGATACCCGCATGCATCTGATGCGCTTTCTGGAGCAATTGAGTCCGTTGATTATTGATGATTTGGTAAAAACGATGATGTTTGTGATTCAGAAAGTGAAGGAAGACACCTCCGACTACGAAGTGCTCAATGACATACGAGCCATTTCTGCTACGGAAAAATTCGGGATTGATCTGGATGAATTGGGAGAAAAAGTCACCAAAGGTTTCAAGGAACTCACCAATCGTGGCATGGGGGTTCTGGCTACATTTGGTGAGATGTTTCAACAATTAAAAGAAAAATATAACCATTACCAGGAGATTAAACAGCAACAGGAACCCGTTGAAGTTGTAGAAGACCAGGTAGCAGATCCGGAACCTGAAGAGGATCCGATGATACAGAAAAATCCGGAATATGAAGCCTTCGCTGAAAAACTACGGTTTGTTCAATCGGATACCATTGACTATAAAGAGGATCGGGATACACCAATCAGGCTCTACAGGGAAATTCATATCGCGTTTGGCGGCAATGAAAATGAATCATTTACCGGGCATCTTAAAAATTGTCTGTTTTGTCTATTTGACACAAAAAAACTCCCATCACTTGATGATGACCGTATCTCCAAACGTTTTCATGTGACCATACTCTCTCCATTTTCCAGAGAAAAACCGGGAAGTTTATCGGAAACATTATTTGCGGTGGGATTGACCAAAGTCACAGGCAGGGATATTTTTCATGACCAGTTGTATATACAGAATCAGGATATCGTAGAACTGGACCCTTACATCATCAAATTACGCGGAATAAAAGATGTATCCCAGGTCAATGAAATCAAACCACGTAAAGTAGTACTTGGTGATGTCACGGTACATGTTCATGCAGTGCCAATAGGTAAAAGCAGTTACCGGGAAATTTATGACCTGCTAGTCCTCCTGTTGCATCTGCTTCCTCCTGATGAATCTGGTTTTTACAGTCCATCCGCACAGTTTTGCATAACGTTTCTGAATAAACAGCTTGAAAAGCTTGGTAGTTCCTAGTGTCGCGGGTGTCTGTGCCCAACAGAAATCATGTTTCTGAGTTGTTTGTCAGCACACTGTGAATTGTTCCAGTTTTCAGGCAACTCAAGATTGATCAGCAAATGCGTCACCAGACTGATGACCGTTTCGAGTTGCTGTTCGATCCTTCCTGGAAAAGCACTTTCGATAAATGTCAGTGAATCCTTGGCGGTATGCCACAGTGTCCCCTGTTCCACTGTTTGTGTGTAGCCATCTTTTTCTCCAATATCCCAGTTCGTCGCTTCAATGGCTCCATAAGGTATTCCCACTTCATGAAAAGGTGCATGGTCACTCCATGAACCTGTTGTCCCCTTGGGATATTCTGGATTATTTCCGGGATTAGTCCTGAACTCATAACTGAGATACGCTGCAAGTGTTAAGGCCTGCTCTCTCAGGTAACCAGAATCATCACCATGCACATACAGATAATCACCTCCCGCGATCGTGTCAAAATTCAGCATACCAATAATTGACTCGCATTGCGCTGCGGACATCTGAGTCACATAGGCATGGGACCCAAGCAAACCGATTTCTTCCGCGCCAAAAAAGACAAAGACCAGCGTGTAGGGCAATACGTTGTTTTTGAGTCTGCCTGCCAATTCAATCAACGCCCCTGCGCCTGACGCATTGTCAATCGCTCCGGTTCCAACCCCGACAGAATCATAATGAGCGCCAAGAATCAGTTGATAGGATCCATTACCCTGTTTGGTCACAATAATATTATACGAGTCAGTATTCTGGTTTAAGGAACTGTTAGTCAGCTTAAATTGTTGTTGTTCAGGCTCGTAGCCCAGATTTGTCAGTTCCTGAACGATATAATTTTTTGTCGAGGCTTCTTGTTCACTTCCTGCGGTACGTTGCCCAATGGATTCGGATAAATAGCGCATCACACCCAATGTTGTTTTTCCCGCATCTGTCATGTCCACGGTTTCTATGTGAACACTGGTCTGTTTTTTTTCTGAACTGGAGGAGCCTGAATCTGAACAGCCTGTCAGACTCAGTACCATGAACAAACACAACATTGTTACAGGAAATCCGCTGACATTCTGCTGACAATTTCTCATTTGTTCATTGACAATGGGGATCAGTATTTTTATTTGATCAAGAAGGGACATCAATATTCATCTCAGGACAAAGAGGTTTCATGGTAAAATGGCCACGTATCAAATTATTGGAATATCAGTTGGGAAATGCCAGAACTTATAATGAATGGTTTGATATTGCCAAAGTACTTGATTTAAAAACGGGTGCGGCCGAATGGCAAGCAACCGATGAATCTCCGCTTTATCCCTGGAAACGGGTGAAAGAACATACAGCGCAAATCAACCAGTATCTGCAACAGAACGATCCAGGGAATCTGGCATATTTTCTTCATGAAAGTCTTTATCTCAACTGGGGAGATATCAGTAATCCGGCTTTATATCAGGAAGCACTGACAGGCACCAAACATTTGATCGAAGCCTACCTTCAGACCATCTCAAAGTCACTGGAATTTTTAAGTCAGACCTCTGTGCCCGGAATGTCAGACACTCAAAAAAACGCTTTGTATGCCCAGTCTGCGCATAACTTTGGCCGATCCGCGTTGCTCTTGAGTGGTGGTGCCGCCTGGGGAATTTATCACCTGGGCGTCGTCAAGGCCCTCTGGCTTCAGGATGTGCTTCCCAAAGTGATTTCCGGCGCAAGCATGGGCTCCTTCATCGCAAGTGTTGTCTGTGTTCGTTCAGACAAAGAAATCCAGGCCATGTATGATGCTCCTGAAATGCTGAACACAGAAGCCTTCAGAGTATTGAATGTTGCTGGAATCTGGACCAATAAATCCCTGATGGATTCTCAACAATTATTAGAATGTATCAAAAAAAATGTGGGGGAATATACGTTTGAAGAAGCATATCTTCGATCTGGAAGAGTGCTCAATATACCTGTATCGCCTGTGCGTGCAGGCCAAAAAGCAAGACTGTTGAGTTATCTGACAACACCGGATGTGATGGTCAGTCACAGCAGTCTGGCTTCCTGTGCGGTACCGGGAATATTTCCGCCGGTTTCTCTAATTGCCAAAAATATTCATGGTGAAATCAAACCCTATCTTGACGGCGAAAAATGGATTGATGGTTCCATCCATGATGATTTACCAATCCGCCGTTTATCACGCCTGCATAATGTGAATCATTCCATTGTCAGTCAGGCAAACCCGCACATCCTGCCTTTTTTATTGAGCAAGAACACAAATGGTCTCACACCGTTTGCTGTAGATCTGACCACATCGGTGATGCATGCGGCCAGCATACAGGCGGTGAAAGCATTGAACCAGCGGGTAAATCTGGCCTCCCAGAGTGCGTTGGTTCGTAAGGCTTATGGCGTGATTGATCAGAAATATACAGGTGATATCAATATCTATCCGGGGTTCAGTCCCCTGATGTATTATAAACTATTGTCCAATCCCACCCGGGAAGGCATGGAAAATTTTATTCTGGAAGGAGAACGTGCGACCTGGCCGCTGATACCCAGGATCAGAGATCAGACGTTGATCAGCCGAACTTTTGAGAAAGGTTTACGCACCATTTCCAGCCTGTCAAAGGAGTGATTTTTCCCTGAAAAGAACAGAATTATTTTCAGATATTCAAATTTGAACATAAACCAACAATCGACCAACAGGTTCTATCAACATAGAGCTGACAACTACAAACCACATTCCGTGAAAGACTACATTCCAGGAAGGTAAATGGTAGAACAACCAGACAAACACAAACCTCTTTTGCAATATTGACTATGATAAAATTTTGTTTTCCTCCCCTGATATTGATCCTTGGCTTAATCCTGTATCAGAGTAATCTTTATGCCCAATATCCAGGCCTTTTGCACCATCAGGGACAAATGGTCATGGTTGATGATGGTGAACTCATTGAGATGACTCCCCAAGACTGGAATCTGAAAAAACCGGTACGAATTCTGCCGAAAGACAACAAGGAAACACAATCAGAAAAAATCCCCTATCATCCTGTAAATCCAGCCGAATTAAACCGTGCATTCCTGGTGTCAGCAATTTCTGATCGCCAGATTTGGGTGCTGACAAATGGCTCGGTTTTTACCAAAGATCCTGCGACACGACGATCTGTTTATAACGTGGAAGGTGTGGCACATTTACTGATCAACGGTGATGAATCAAACTCTGCCCTGAATATCACACTCAATGGAATCTCAATGCAGATCAACCATGCACATTTATTCATAAACGGGATGTATGAACCGGTTCAATGGAGTGTTGCTGAGGGGGAAGTGCTTATTGAGGACGTTGATCAATATTTGTCACACGAAGAGGTCCGTCGCCTTGAACAGGATTCCCGACTGATGCCCGGTGAAACGACACTGAGAATCAAAAAAGGGGAGTCCCTCCAGTTCGTTCAGGAAAAAATGATGCTCGGTCCTCAAGTGAATCTGGTAACAGACTCCGTCTATAAAAACGCGAGCATTCCGGGATTTGAAGCACCGGGTCCCTATGTGTCGGCTGGATTTGTGGAGGCGGATCCTGTGAATCTGAAAATTAATCGCAACTCACAGGTTTCAATACTTCCAGGAAACAGGATTCCTGTTTTTGAAGGCGACGTAATCACAACCGTCTCCGGACAAACGGCCACCTTATCCCTTATTTCTTCGGATCAAATCATGATTGGAGAAAACAGCCAGTTCAGCCTACGGGAACTCCAGTTGGATTCGGAAAATAAATCAGGTTTTCTGGGGAAAATAAATCCCTTTGGTTCGCAAAAACAATACCGGTTTCTTGGTTCCCTGTTGGGAAAAATGCGTGCGATCATTAGTCCCAGAGGCCGACCCGGAATGGTCAAAGTCAAGACGCCTACAGCGACCATCGGTGTGAAAGGTACCGACTTTGAGGTCACTGGAACTGATGCGGAATCTGAAGTTTTGACCGTGGAAGGCCTTGTGAGTGTTTCTGATTCTCAAGGTTTGGGGGAGGTGGATGTAGAACCTGGAATGATGACCACAGTTAAACCCGGCCTGGAACCCGCAAAGCCTACGCCCATTCCTTTGGACAGATTAAAATTGCTGAATCCTGAGCTTTTTCGGGAATTGCATGGTCCTGATGAAACCACGCCTGAAGCTCCTGAAATTAAAACCGGTAAATCGGTTGAAGTCAAAGCCCAGTTACCTCAAGCCTTTATCGCGCCGATTACTTTTGTGGGTATTTTCAGTTATGAAGAAAAAAAACTGCTGGCCGAGACCTTCGCGGGGGAGCTTGCACACCATTATGAAATCATGAAACCTTCTCATTTCTGGAGTGCTCACCGTGTTGCCAATAAAACACTGGACCGGAGTGTTTGTGTCACAGAACGTTGTTATCGGAAAACACTGGAACAACTGAATATTTCATATCTCTTTCGCTTCATGATTGTGCGTACAGGAACCGCCACCCGCCTCAATGTCACATTGCTGGATTATAACCGGGTATATACCAGTTATTGTGAGTTTTGTGCCCCTGAAGCATGGACAACGCTCATTAAATCGCTGGTGAAACAAATTACAGGCGATGTAACGGAGGCTTCTTTCACCATCAAAACGACAGACGATCCTTCTGCCAGAAAACACAAATTAACGATGGTGTTTTCCGGTATTCAGGGAACCTTAAACAGTGAGACATCCGAAATTGCCGCTGAGATGAGCGCAACAGCCAGTTCCGTTTCTTTAGATTATCTCTATCGCACTCCTTCAGGCATTGTCATTGGATTCTGGAGTACGAGGGAACAGGGATCTTTGCGGCAGGTGCTGGAAAGCGGGGAAATTGCGGGAGGTGATCCATCATTGATGTATTCACAGGACGTTGGCGGACTTTCTTTGGGCTACAGCTTTAATCCTGGAAATGCCAGCATCATTTTCCAATTGGTCGGGGGACAAGGCCAAACCGTCTTTTTTCAGCAGAGTGATCATGGTGATTTATGGCAGTTGAATGGAACAACCCAGCTTGGTGGATTAGAAATTCCCGTATATTTTGATATCGGTGGCCTTGTTCTTGGGTTCAAACTGGGAGGCTACAATACGATCACAACTTTTGAGACACAGACACAAACGTCAAAGCCCTCTGAGGATCAAAATACCGATCAAGTCGTCATGAGTTATGCCAAAGCCGGCCTTCTGATCGGTTTTTCATTTTAATACACGAACTCACATTATTGGGCTGAATTCTGGAACTCTGATTCTTCCAGTTCCTGATCCAGCCATTTCCAGACATCATTGGTTCGATGATACTGTTCAAGCACATAGTCCGCCGGAGCTTTCCCTTGTTTGGTATATTTTTCAAAAAAGGGTAACAACCACTTTTCTTCGGAACTGCCCAGATGTTCAAGGACAATTTCCATCATTTTCCAGATTAATTTTTTAAAATTCAGCCAGTTGACTTCCGTATCCATTCCATGTTCCACACCAGCCTTTTGATACAGCCCATAATCCTCTTCGGGTAAATCCATCAACAGTTTTTCAATTTTCGTAAAAACCTGTTCATTATACACAACACAAGTGGTTAATGCTGGAATGGCCATGATGTCTTGAGGTCTGAGCGAATCCATGCACCGGATTTCCAAAATTTTCTTAATCCGTATTTCAGGAAAAACCATGCCGAGATGCTGTTCCCAATCATTCATATCCGGTTCAATCGGGCTGTTTTCTTCAAAAAATTTTCCGAAGGGAATATGTGTCATGGGTTTCAATTCTCCATTTCTAACCAGAAAATAAGGAGAAGCACGTAAAACCCAATCAATATATTTTTGCAGTTTGAACGACTTTTTTACAAATTCAGTGGGCAGTCCCGCCCGTTGGTTGTCTGTATCCAGCCAGATACGTCCCCGAAACGATTTGTAACCATTCGGTTGGCCTTTCAATAAGGGACTGTTGGCAAAAATCACATTCAGGAAAGGAGCCAGTCGATTGAGCATGATAAATTTGCGTTCCAGATCTTCCACTGAAAAATAATCGAGGCTCACCTGAGTGCCCGATGTGCCTTTCATCATCCACTGGCCATGTCCGCCAACGGTCGCCATATAGGGATACATGATATGGTACCGCTGTTTATCCAGCAGAGGCATTTCTGCCAGAGTGAACACAGGATGCACTCCCTGAAACAATATTTTTCCGTCATGCTGAACAACGGCGGAGTGTAGTGCTTTCAGGTATTGAGTCATCGCAATATGCACTTCTGTCAGATTTTTTCTCGGGGCATCGGATAACTCAAACTGTCCTCCGGGCTCAATCGTCAGACTTTGACTCGTCTGATCCCGAAGGCCAATCACATGAGTTCCATCATAAATTTTTTCCCAGGGATTTTCTTTCGTTGAAATCTCAGAACAAAACGACTCCATAATGGGCAACATGCCTTCATGTTCAAGAACTGGAAGCGGTCGGTATTTACGGGGTGGTTTGGAGGGCAATAAAATAAATTTTTCGTATTCCAATCCAATGAGTGGTGTCTTTCCTTTTTGAATTTTGGACGCAATTACGTCCAGAAAATAATCTCGAAGATCTGATTTTTGCATAAAAGCAAAGGATCCATTGCCTGAAAAGAGGAGGTTGAGATATTCACGATGACTGATCGGAACGTTGATTGTAGTTTAAAATCGCTCTCGGAAAATTGTATCAACAATTCAGGAGCGTACACCAGCACAAATTATTTTCTGAATATTTTTTTCGAAAGCCAGTTTTTTAGTCCATCCAGAGTTGAATAAAGAACCGGGACCACAAACAACGTGAGGAATGTGGCCACTGATAATCCATAAATAATCGCATTGGCCATCGGTTTCCAGAAAGTGCTGCTTTCCGCGCCAAAAACTGCGATTGGCCATCGGTAAAAATTAAGATCCATGCCAATCGCGACAGGCACCAATCCAAGAACCGTAGTGATCGCGGTGAGCATCACAGGGCGCATCCGTGCCATGCCGGCCAGAGCGATCGCTTCATCACGGGGAATTCCACGACGGGTCAATTGCTGGATAAAATCAATCAGAACAATGGCGTTATTGACCACAATTCCCGCGAGCGAGACAACGCCGATTCCTGCCATCATCACACTGAAGGGCACATCATGAATCATGAGTCCCATAAAAACGCCCATCAATGACAGAATGACGGAACTGAGAATGATCAAGGGCACCATCAACGAATTGAATTGCATGGTAAGGATGATGTAGATGAAAAAAATGGCAATAAAAAAACTCTGTATGAGAAAACGCTGGGTTTCATCCCTGTCTGTATTCTCACCTGTAAATTTAAGCGTGTAAGTCTTGGGAAGTTCAAAATCCACCAAAGCTTTCTGAACGCTCTGCAACACAACCGCTCCAGGCAAGCCTTCAGCATTTGCGGACACGGTCAAAACCCGGTCAAGATCCACATGTCGGATAGAACCAAAGGCGGGACCTGTCCGGATATCAGCCAATTCGCTCAGAGGAATTCCTTTCCCGGTCGGTGTATAGATATACAGATTTTCAAGGTTCTGAATATCCTGTCGAAATTCCTCATCCAATTGCACCACAATGTCATATTCATCCTTACCATCCCTGAAGACAGACACTTTTCGACCATTGAACGCTGTTCGAACAGTCATTGCCAGATCCATGGCTCTCAGCCCCAGTCTACCGGCTTTTTCACGGTCAATTTCCACTCTCACTTCCGGGCGACTCTGATCAAAATCGTCTCTCAGGTCAACCAGTCCCGGTAAATCCTTGATTTTTTGTTTGATGCCTTCAGCAATTTTTTTCATTACCTTGAAATCTTCGCCTCTGATTTCAATATTGACTGGCGGTTGCTGAGGCGGTCCCATCTGGTTTTTACTGACCCTGACTTCTGCGCCGGTGATTCCGTTCAATGATTCACGGAGCTTTAAAATCACATCAGACGGACGAAGATTCCAATGTTGCCAGTCTGGAAACTCAATAACAACATGACTGAGAAACGTGGTGGAGGACCCCGCATCCTGAGCACCAAAACCTCGACGCTGACCAACATTAGCCACGCTTGCATTCATGCTGTCGCGGTAGCTTTCAATAGAATGCTCGACCTGATTGACAACCGAATCAGAAAAATCCAGCGTACTGCCCATTGGTGCCGTGATGTTGATCACCGCTTCATTGGGTTCTGTGACCGGAAAAAACTCAACACCACGCCGTTTTAAAGTGGTACTGGCATAAGCCCCGATCATGGTAAAAAACAGTATTATGGTAAGAAGCAGAGTTGATACTCTAAATCGTAGACATACGTTTAAAGCCACACGATACCATCTTAAAAATCGTGAATGTTCCAGAATCTGAATTTCATCCGCATGGTCATGCGCGTCTTTGGGAATTTTCATCATGGTTGAGCATAGCACCGGATTGATGAGCAATCCCACTACCAGTGAACACGTCAATGCGACAATCAGGGTTTTAGGCAGAAATGACATGAATTCCCCCACAATCCCCGGCATACTCATCATGGGCGCAAAGGCCGCCAGTGTGGTTAACGTAGAAGTCACAATGGGTACCGAAACTTCATTGATACCGATCAACGCAGACTCCAGACGAGGTTTGCCAGATTGAAGATGGCGATAAATATTTTCTACAACAACAATCGCATTGTCCACCAGCATTCCCAACGCCAGAATAAGACTGAACAACACCATCATGTTGAGGGTGAACCCCATCCGGTCCAGAATGACCATAGTCATCAGAAATGAAAGAGGAATCGCCACCGCAACAAATAATGAATTGCGGACCCCCATCACCACTAGCAGTACTACGAACACAAGAATAAATCCGGAGATGATGTTATTTTCCAGATCTGTCACCAGACGTTTGATCCAGTTGCCTTGATCAGAAAGAATTTTCAATCGAACCTGTTTGTCGTATTCTTCCTGTTTCCGATCCACCATGCTTCTGATTTCATCTCTGATAGCCAGCAGGTTAGCGCCACTTCTCTTGACCACACTGAGAGAAACAGATTCCACTTGATCCAGACGGGAACGACTGACGACTTCCTTGAAGCCAAACACAACATGCGCAATATCTTTCACCAGCACCGGTACTTGTCCAGTGGAACTGACAAGTGCGTTTTCCACGCCTTCCGGAGTTTCAAATTCACCGGGAACCCGAATGAGAAATTTCATAGGTCCCATCGTGATGGTTCCACCGGGGATATTGGTATTTTCCATCTCAATGGCGTGTGTCAACTGACTCATATCCAGCCGGTAGTGTCTCAATTTTTCAGGGTTGGCATAAACCCTGATTTCACGTTCCAATCCTCCCACACGCCGTACTTCAAGGATTCCGGGAATGGTCTCAATCTGATCCTTCAATTCTTCCGCAACCTCCTTCAACCGATAAAGACCAATTTCCCCGGATAAATTGATGATCATCATGGGTTGTTCTGATAGTTTGATTTCATTCACCATGGGATCTTCAGCTTCTTCCGGCAGTTCCGGTTTCACTTTATCCAGAGCCTCCTTCACCTTGGTTCGAGCGGCGCTGACATCAAAATCCGGATTAAATTCCAGTGTGATGGTGGCCGCGCCTTCTGTCGATGTTGAATTGATTTTTTTCAGATTTTCCAGTCCTTGAAATTCGACCTCAACTTTACGGGTGATCAGGGATTCCACATCTTCCGGGGACGCACCTGGAAAGGGAATGACGACAATCAGCAGGGGAATCTGGATATCCGGACTGGATTCTCTGGGCAGGCCGGCATAAGATATCATCCCCAAAATGGCGATCATGGCTGTGAACAGATAGACAGATGCCGGATTTTTAATAGCGATTTGACTGATTTTCATAGTTTTTCAATGATGGAATATTGGGGCAAATAGTTTTGTTAAAGTGCGGGTTGTTGTATCAGATTCCGAACATTCACCAAAGATTTATCACTCAATTCATGCTGTCCTTTGACAACCAGCCAATCGCCAAATTTAAGCCCCTCCATGATCCGGACATATTCCTGATGGCTTTCACCAAGTTTGATTTTTCGTTCAACCACTTTTTCATTGTCAAACACAAAAACAGCTTTCCCATTTTCACGTTCCAGAATGGTATGACGCGGAATAACCAGTTGATTCTGATATTCATTGAGCATGATGTTCACTTTAGCAAGCATACCCGAACGCAATTCACCCTTCACGTTGGGAATTGAAATTTCAATGGGAAAGCCCCTGTTTGTGGAATCGGCCTCAATGCCAAGCTTGGTGATTTGTCCTTCAAAATTCTTTTCCTGAACATAAAGTGAAACGTCCACTTTCTGATTTAACTTTATAAAAACAATGTCCTGTTCCTGAACATAAATCATGATTTTAAGTTGCTGCATGTCAAGAATTTCAGCAATCATCTGGCCTTTATTGACAAACTCGCCCTTTTCCACATGCCGGCTTTTAACGATTCCTTTCAAGGGCGAGACCAGAACTGACTTGGCAAGTTCCAATTGCGAGAGTTGAAGTAATTGTTTTGCTGTCTGAAATTGATGATACATCTGATCTCTCTGTGAGGGTGCCACCAGTTTTTTTTCAAACAGTTTCTGATCTCTTTCATAATTGGATTTGGCCAGATCAAGATCAGACTTTGCCAGTTCAACTCTCAATTCCAGCTCATGAGTCGAAATATGGACCAGATCCTGATTCTGCTCCACATGAATTCCTTCTTCAAAGCTCACACTCTCGACTGTTCCCTCACGTTCGGATCTCAGTGTGATCCGCTTATTGGGAAACAACTCTCCGACAAATGATTTATAAATCTTAAATTTCTGGGGAGTCAATTGCATGATTTCCACATTGGAACTGCGCTGTTGTTTTTCCTGTTCCTTTTCCTTGTTATTCACTGTTTGCGCTTTTTCGTCTCTGGTCACCTCATCAGCAGGCTTGTCTGATTCACAGCCTGAGACTATGACAGACAAAATCGTCAAAACTATCCAGAAATACGTGAGATACTCTTTCATACTTTTCCTGAGTTAAAGAGTTGCAGACGAAACAGTTCGGTTAGGGCTCGTGCGTAAATAACCTTTATAGTTTGAGAGATTCAGTCCTGATCATGTCCACAGGGGATATGGGACGAGATCCCTCCTGACGACACCATAGTGTAAATCTTATTCTTGCACGAGCCCTTAGTCCCAAAAACAAACAACGTGATAATTTCCGAACTCTGTTCTGCCAAAGAGGATAAATAGTGAATAATTCAGAATCATCTTTCACAAGATCCATACAAGAAAGTATTTTCTTTCACAAGATTCACAGACAATCAAAAAATCAACTTGTGTGTCTGGATATATGGATCAACGAGACGTTTAACTCAACCTGATAGTAAATACGTTGAATTTATGGAGAAATAAGGGCGGGGTACAGGGTACCTGCAGGCACCCTGTTTGATTATTGATAGCGCGCGGCTTGTTGCCGGACTAGTGCACGTTTGAGTTTTGCCTCAAATTTATCCATGCGTTTGAGCTCATCATCACCGGCCGAATGGGAATGAATCAATTCAGTCAGAACTTGAACCGCTTTCTTTTCAGCGGTCTGGGCTCTGGTTGTATCAATTTCACTGGCAGGTTCTGCCAGTTGAGCCAGAACTGTGACACGGTTTCCTTCAACTTGTGCATAACCCCAGTGAATGGCAATAGCCTGCGTTTTTCCATTGTCCTGATAAGTCAGAACTCCGGAATTCAGCGTTGTCAGCAACGGAATATGCTCAGGAAGGATCCCCAACTCACCAATACTACCTGGAAGAGTCACAGAAGTGGTTGTGGTTTGAAGAATCCTTTTTTGAGGTGTCACAATTTCCAATTGTAATTGGTTTGCCATTTAATATCCTCAAGATGAAATTACAGAAAAGATTGCTCAGGCTTATGCCATTTCTTTTGCTTTTTCAATAGCTTGTTCAATGGTTCCAACCATATAAAAAGCCTGTTCAGGCAAATTGTCATGTTTACCTTCCAGGATTTCTTTGAACGCTCGAACAGTGTCTTTGACATCTACATATTGCCCGGACTTTCCAGTAAAAATTTCTGCCACAAAAAATGGCTGGGATAAAAATCTCTGGATTTTTCTGGCGCGTGCGACCACCGCCTTGTCTTCTTCGGAAAGTTCATCCATCCCCAGAATCGCGATAATGTCCTGCAAACCTTTATATCGTTGCAGGATCTGCTGAACATTTCTGGCCACAGTATAATGTTCGTCACCAACCACATCCGCCGTAAGAATTCGAGAGGTTGAATCGAGTGGATCCACAGCAGGATAAATTCCCAACTCTGAAATTTGTCGGGAAAGAACAACGGTTGCGTCCAGATGGGAAAATGTTGTTGCTGGAGCAGGGTCAGTCAAGTCATCCGCTGGTACATAAACAGCCTGAACAGAGGTGATGGATCCTTTTTTGGTGGTGGTGATCCGTTCCTGCAATTCACCCATTTCTGTGGAAAGCGTTGGCTGATAACCTACCGCGGAAGGAATCCGTCCCAAAAGAGCGGAAACCTCAGAACCGGCCTGGGTAAAACGGAAAATATTGTCAATGAACATCAACACGTCTGAACCTTCTTCATCACGGAAATACTCAGCGACACTGAGTCCGGTCAACGCTACACGAGCACGAGCTCCAGGCGGTTCGTTCATTTGGCCGTACACCAGACTGGTTTTATCAAGAACGCCTGATTCTTTCATTTCATTCCACAGGTCATTCCCTTCACGGGTTCGTTCACCAACACCAGCAAACACAGAAAAACCTCCATGTTCAGCGGCGATATTCCGGATCAATTCCATAATGACCACGGTTTTGCCCACACCAGCACCACCAAATAAACCAATTTTTCCACCCTTGGAAAACGGGCAGAGCAAATCCAGAACTTTAATTCCAGTCACAAACATTTGTTGTGATGTGACTTGTTCCTCAAAAGCTGGAGCGTCTCGGTGAATAGGATATCTTTTTTCGTGCGTGACAGGCCCCAATTCATCAACGGGTTCTCCGATCACATTAATAATTCGGCCTAAAACACCGGGACCAACTGGAACACTGATAGGTTCACCAAGATCCCCAACTTTCATTCCACGGGCCAATCCATCGGTTGATCCCATTGAAACGGTCCGAACAGTACTTTCTCCAAGATGCTGCTGAACTTCACAAATGAGGCGTGTGTCTTTGCCGTCAATCTGATAGTTGATTTCAAGAGCATTATAAATGGCGGGCAATTGACCTGATTCAAATTCCACATCCACAACGGGTCCCATGACCTGGATAATCTTGCCTGTATTCATTCCTAGCCTCTTGTATACAAGTTATGATGAAGATTGCAGAGAAAGTTAAAGTTACAGACTTTCTGCACCACTGATGATTTCAATAAGTTCTTTAGTGATCGCGGCCTGACGAGAACGATTGTAGAACAATTGCAGTTTTCCAATCATTTCAGCAGCGTTTTTCGTTGCTGAATCCATGGCCATCATGCGTGCCGCATGTTCTCCTGCGATTGTATCAAGCCATGCCACAAAAATCTGGTTTTCCACATATTTTTTCAGGAGGGTATCCAGAATTTCGGCAAGAGATGGTTCAAAGACTGTTTCCCGTTCATCCTGAAGTTCATCTGCCGGGGGCATGATGGGAAGCAGTTCGGTGATCACAGGTTTTTGTGTGACAGTGCTGACAAAATGGTTATACGCCAGCACCACCCGGTCAATCTGCTGATTTTCAAACGCATTCAGACAATCGTTGAAAATATCCTGAACAACAGAGTACTGATCTGCTGGAGAAATTCCCATAAAGGTTTTTTTGAAAGTTCCTTGTTTGCGGAAATAATCACGTCCCTTGCGTCCGATGACATAAAACTGATAGTCCGTTAATCTCTCTTGCTGAAGATAGCCGGCGAGATTCTTGCACAAATTGACGTTATATCCTCCACACAATCCACGGTCTGAAGTGATCAGAATAATCGCTGTTCGGTTTCCTTCAGCCTTTCGAAACAAAGGATGGGTCTCTTCACTGAAGTTAGAACTCAAGGTAGAAACCACTTGTCGCATTTTCTGAGAATACGGCAGTGCCGCATGGATGGCATTTTCCGCACGCTTCAATTTAGCGGCAGACACCATCTTCATGGCACTTGTCGTTTTCTGCGTGCTTTTTACACTCGATATACGAGTTCGAATTTCTTTTAAACTAGGCATCGGCGTCCACCCAATAATTAGTTAGGCTGAAAAGTTTTGCAGAAATTTTCCAAAATGCCTTTCAGCTTTTTGATTGAGTTATCATCAAGTTTCTGATCCTTGATGATTTGGCTGCGTAACTGTGATTCCTGCGAGGTCATTACTGTCAGAAATTCTTTTTCAAATTTTTTCACAGCACTGACAGGATATGTATCAAGGTAGCCATTGATCGCTGAAAAAATAGCGAGAACCTGATCCACCCATGCCAATGGACTGAATTGTGGTTGTTTCAACATTTCCACAAGACGTTGTCCCCGTGCAAGCTGTTGCTGGGTTGATTTATCCAGATCACTACCAAATTGAGCGAAGGCTTCTTTTTCACGGTATTGTGCCAGATCAAGTCGCAGAGTCCCCGCAACCTGTTTCATGGCTTTTACCTGAGCCGCGCCACCTACTCGTGAGACTGACAACCCTACGTTGATCGCAGGTCGCACACCAGCATTGAACAGTTCCGATCCCAAAAAGATTTGTCCGTCTGTGATAGAGATCACATTGGTTGGAATATAAGCGGAAACGTCACCGGCCTGTGTTTCAATAATGGGCAGAGCTGTTAATGAGCCAGTGCCATAATTTTCATTGAGTTTGCAGGCACGTTCGAGCAAGCGACTGTGAAGATAAAACACGTCACCGGGATAGGCTTCCCGTCCTGGAGGGCGTCGCAGCAACAGTGACAATTGTCGGTATGCTACCGCTTGTTTTGACAAGTCATCATAAATACAGAGAACATGTTTCCCTTTATCTCTGAAATACTCACCCATGCTGCACCCTGAATAAGGTGCAAGGAATTGAAGTGGTGCTGGTTCAGAGGCGGTTGCCGCAACAACAATGGTATACTCCATTGCACCCGAATCTTCCAATTTTTGGACGATGTGCGCCATGGTGGATCGCTTCTGTCCGATTCCCACATAAATACAAATCATATCCCCACCCTTCTGGTTTATGATTGCGTCAATCGCAATCGCTGTTTTTCCAGTCTGGCGGTCTCCAATAATCAATTCGCGCTGTCCACGTCCTACAGGAACCATCGCGTCAATCGCTTTTAAACCTGTCAACATCGGTTCATGAACAGATTTTCGCGCAACAATTCCCGGAGCAATGACTTCAATTTGTCGGGTGGCCGTTGCGTTAATCGCGCCTTTTCCGTCAATAGGTTTTCCTAGTGGGTCCACCACTCTGCCCAGCAAAGCTTCACCAACGGGAACTTCCGCGATACGTTCTGTTCGTTTAACCATGTCACCTTCTTTAATGTCATGGTCGCCACCGAAAATAACAACGCCAACGTTATCTTCTTCCAGGTTGAGGGCCATACCAATGATACCGTGTGGGAATTCCACCAGTTCTCCAGCAACCACATGGTCCAGACCGTAAACTCTCGCGATACCATCGCCTACCTGTAAGACAGTCCCGACTTCAGTTGTAGTAGGGGTTTTGTCAAAACTCTGAATCTGCTTTTTGATAATTTCACTGATTTCTTCAGCTCGGATTTTCATGGTCAATTAACCTCTGCTAATAGATTGTCGAACACTGTTTAACTGGTTTCGAATGCTTCCATCAATGATGACGGAGCCTAAACGGGTAACCACTCCACCAATAATGGAAGGGTCAGTTTTCTGAACAACACTGACAGTTTTTCCGGAATAACGCGACAATTGCGATTCCAGTTCTTTCAGAGCGGATTTGGACAATTCTTCAGCAACTGTGACTTCTGCTTCCAATCGTCCAAGTTTCTCCATCACCAGACGGGAGAATGCGGATTGAATGTCGGGGAGTAATACAATACGGCGTTTGCTTAAGAGATATTGAACAAAATTTTGTACCACCGCATTGATTTTTTGTTTTTTCATCACATCAACCAGAATCTGGTTTTTGATCTGAGTGCTGATTTTAGTGTCAATCATGACATGTTGAAGTTCTGTGGATTCACCATAGATCTGAGCAATCTCTGTCAGGGCGTTCCCCAGTTCTTCTAATTCTTTTTCGGTATCAACAAGACTGACTAAAGCCTTGGCATATCGTTTGGCTACGACGAACTGGCTCACTTGTGGTCTCCGGTTTGAGTGATGTGGTTCACATACTGGTTAACTAAATTTTTATGACTGGTTGAAGTGATCTGATTTTTAATTTTTGTTTCGGCCAATTCAACAAATTGTTGCGCAACCATTTCCTTGAGTTGTTGCTCCGCAATTTTGTATTCCTGCTGTATAGTGAACTGGGCGTGTTCCCTGATTTTTTGAGCAACAAGCACCCCATCTGCAATGATTTTATTTTTTTCTACTTCCGCATCCGCACGTGCTCTCACAACCATGGCTTCTGTTTCTTTTTGCATGTTTGCGATTTTATCACGAAATGCATTCATGTCCCGTATGATTTGTTCTTTAGCTTGACGGGCATCCTCCAGTTCTTTCTTTGCGCTTTCTGAAGACGATCGCAACGCATTGACAATGGGCTTTTTAGCAAAATAGTGAAGAATGATCAGCAACCCGACAAAATTCACTACTTTCCAGACAAAATCCAGTGGTGACGGGGCATGTCCACCTTCTTCTGCAGCAAACACCAGTGTGCTCTGGATGATCGTCAATAAACCTGTTCCCAGAAAAAAAGATTTAATCTTCATGTGCATCCTAATTGAGCAAATAATTGGCAGTGATTAAAGCAAGTTCATCGGACAAGGCGGACAATTGTGCTTTTGCGTCGGCAGTTTCTTTTTGAAGGGTTCCACGGCCTCTTTCAAGTTCTGCTTCACTGAAAACGTGAGCATCATGGACCAGTTCTTCATGTCGTGCCTGAGCTTCCTCATACGATTGATGAAACACATCCTGAATCACTCTTCTCGACTCAATCAATCTGACTTCATAATCTTTTTTGAGTGATTCCATTTCCGCACGGGCTTTGGCCGTACTGTTGCTGGATTCCCTGACAATTTTATTACGATTGTCCAGCGTCCTTAAAACAGGCTGAAACAAAAGCTTGTTGAGCGTAAAAATCATAACCAGAATAATAATAGCCACCATAACTGGAGTTGCCAACTGCACATGCAACAACCCAAAGTCCATGTTCAGACCGCCCCAGGCGTTTTCAATAATCGTTTGTTTATAGTCCATAAGCATCACTGGATGAGATATTTGACATCAAATAACAGGTGTGTACGTAGATGGTTGGCACAATAACATCAACATGGGTTACAAGCGTAACATGATGTTTTTGAAGACGGGCTGATTCGATCGGGAGAATATTTTCACTTTGTAGAAAAAGTGCTGCAGCCTGTCTGCAAAACGGGCAAGGAAATAACACAGTGGAATGTACTGGTCAAGATTGATTTTTTACAGAGTTTGATTATTGTCACTCAGATATCGTTCATTTCTGTCGATCGCAACCACACGATAATATTTTTTTCAGAGGTGTTTCATGTTCAGAATAGGCTCAGGATTTGATGTTCATCCGCTGGTCACGGAAAGAAATTTGATATTGGGTGGTGTCAGGATTCCTTTTGAAAAAGGCTTATTGGGGCATTCCGATGCGGATGTTCTGGCACATGCGATCATGGATGGCTTGTTAGGCGCACTGGCGCTCGGAGATATCGGGATACATTTCCCGGACACCGACAGTCGGTATAAAAATGCCGACAGTATGGAAATGCTGAAACGTGTCTATCAGAAAATTGTGCAGCAGCAATACACTCTGGTTAATCTTGATTGTACCATCATGGCCCAACGACCCAGAATCATGCCCTATATGACCGCCATTCAAAACAATATCGCATCTGTTCTGAATGCCGAAGTGTCACAAATTTCCATTAAGGCCACAACCACTGAAAAGTTGGGGTTTGTCGGGCGAGAGGAGGGCATTGCCGCGCAAGCGGTAGTTCTCCTGCAAAAAATTAATTTTACCCTCAACGGAGGTTGATCATGTTACTGGCAGGCATTCACTTGATTGGTATCAGCACAATTATTTTTGTAGTGGGCGGAATTGCTTACAGGAATGGAAAACAGGAAGGCATCCGCCTGGCAAAAGCCCATTTCGAAAATAAAAAATTGGAGGAATTAGAAAAAAAGAATCCATCCACTTAAAAATAAAACCTGTTCCTCCCGGAAGATGGCGTGAAAAAACTATCATCCGGAACAGGATGTCTCTCAATATCTATCAGAGATTCAGGAAGTTCCTCCACAAACCTTGAGTGCGTGGATTGCTCTGTGGTGCCATACGTATGGGTAAACAACGGTGATGTCAGCATCAGATATTTTTTTGCTCTGGTCATGGCCACATAAAACAAACGCCGTTCCTCTTCCAGTAACTCTTCAGAGTGCAGACAACGGTAATTGGGAAATTTTTCTTCTGTCAGGCCAATGACAAAGACCGCTTTCCATTCAAGTCCTTTCGCTTGATGGATGGTTGTTAAAATCAACGCGTCTTCCGGTTCCTGTTGCTCATCCTCTTCACCCACGTCAGACAAAACAGTATTGGACACGGATATGGCAATTTCTGCCAGAAATTGCTCCAAGGTACTGAATTTGGCGGCAAACGAAAGAATGAAATCTACATCAGCCTCACGGATACGGGCATTTTCATAATTATGATAAAGATAACTTTTATAAAACTGTTTATGAATCCGGGAAATAATGGACGACGGTGTTATGTCTGCCACGGTGCAGGCCTTGAAACAGTTGAGAAGGATGTTCCACTCATCTCTGGATTTGGCTGGAATCAATCTTTGAAGGTCATTGTTATCCATCGTCAGGCGAACGGCCTGTTGCTCATAAAACACCTTATAAATTTTTGATGCTGTCCCCGGACCAATGCCTGGAAGCATTTTGAGCACACGGAACCAGGCGATTTCATCCAGTGGATTATGAATGATCCTCAGAAAGGCCAACACATCCTTGATATGTGCCTGCTCAAAAAACTTAACCCCTGAATAAATCACATACGGAATATTTTCCTGATTGAGCGCCAATTGCAGAATGGCAGACTGCGCATGAGTCCTGTAAAGAATACAAATATCATTCAGCGACAAATCCAACGACCTCAGATGATGTATCTGCCGAATCACAGTTTCTGCCTCTTTGTAAGGATCAAGCAGGTAATGCAATGTCGGCTTTTCCGCAGAAGGCAGGTGTGAGAACAGGTGCTTCTTGAACTGGTTTTGATTCTGGTTAATGCTGGCATTGGCGGCTTCCAGTATTTCTGGCGTACTGCGATAGTTTTGCTCCATACGATATATTACCGCTGAATACTTTTCTGGAAAATCCAGAATATTTCTGAAGTTGGCACCTCTCCAGCTATAGATGGATTGAGCATCATCGCCGACAACCATGAGGTTACGATGCGGATAAGAAAGATGCTCCAGAATATTGGCTTGAACCTGATTGGTATCTTGGTATTCATCCACAAGAATATAATGGGTTCGCTGCTTATACGATAATTCACTCCCATGTTGAATCAGAAGATCCAGCCAGTTTTCCAGCAGATCATCAAAATCCATGACATTGTTTTGACGCTTTTTTTGGCGATAAAGCATCAGGATTGCCAAAATTGACTCAAGATGTTCTTCCAGATGGGGATATTCTTCCATGACCAGTTTTTCTATCTGAAAATTACGTATGGGATATGCGGGTTTGAGTAAGTCCTCATTGCAATAACGATTAAAACCCAAAGAAAACAATTCATGCAATACCGCTGCTTTGGGAAAACTTTTCCCTGTCTTACCGACGGTTTGGGCCATAGCTGACTTCACTAATTCACCGGCGTCGGAACTATCCAGAATATTAAAATTGTTTGAGTATTTTAATAAGGATGCATATTTCCTTAAAAACCGGTTGGCTATGCTGTGGAATGTGCCATGAACAATCCGCGACGAATGTTTCTGGAGTCCCATCGCAGAACGATGCGAGATTTCGTTGGCGGCTTTGTTGGTGAATGTCAACACCATAATGGTTTCAGGAGCAACGCCATTCTGAACCAGTTGCATGATACGATGAATAATCACCCGTGTTTTACCACTACCGGCACCAGCAATCACCAGAGCCGGGCCTTCATGGTGGGCAACTATTCGCTGTTGACTGGGATTCAGATCTTCTGGATTGTATTTAAATGTATTCATCAGTGTTTTTTGGTCAAAAGGAATGAGCATGTGTTTCTTTCAAGGGAAACGATGCGATAACTCCGGTTAAGTGTCAAAATTTTTTATATCGTCAATCATTACAGAAGGGATCTTCTGAACAGGAAAAAATATGAGCATGATCCGGCCACAGTCATCAGTAAAAATAGTTTTAAGTTTATGCATACTTCTGTTCGGGGGCAACTTGAGGTTGCTACGGGCAATTGAAATGGAAGACCGCCTTCCCCCGTTTGTGCTTCAGGCCGGGTTGAATCTGTCCAGTTCGGAATACTATGGCGCATACGGTGGAAATTTTCACAGAGCGTCATTGAAGGATCTTATTATCAGAGACAATCAATACCGAACCCGTCTTGAGGGGAGAATCAGACGGGAAGAAACCCGTTATACCTGGAATATGTTATATGGTCTCAGTGAAAACTGGCAGCTTGGTCTGGAAATTCCCTACATCATCCGTGAGCAACGGGCGGATCTGACGATCATTACCACCGAGGGGCTTTCTGCGGATGAAAGCTCAGACATCCATGAAATCATTGATTATTTCAACACTTCCCAACATGTGGAGGGAACGGGTGATATCAGTCTGAAACTGGGATATGACATGCACTACAGCAACACTTTGCTGGTCAGGAGTGGCATCATTATACAGACCCCGCTCAATACCACTGAGGCGCCTCGCGGAATCTATCCATGGGAAGTTAGTGAAAATCAAACTGATGTTACCGGTTTTTTTCACTTTACACGTTATCCCTATTCACGTTATCAGATACGTAATAACCTCCGAATCAGTATGACCAATCAACTCGTAGGAGAACGTGAAACGCTTGCTGGTCATAAGGTGAAATATTTTGGGGGGAATGCTCTTGATTTAAGGTATAATTGGATTTATGAATTCAATAATAGCCTTGTCGGAGCAGAACTTCAACGTTCGCAGGGAGAAGACAGTAATCTGAATGGACAGAACCAGAAAAACAGATCGGTTCTTCATCAACTGAATTTTGAAATTGGACAGGGAAACTATCAGGATCTTGAGCAAAAAATGGTTCTGCTCCCCTATCAGTTCAGAACAGGATTCCGGCTCCCGTTGGGCGGGATGAATATTCCATACGTTTATCAGATTTATTTCACATTTCAGGCATATTTTTAGTCAAAACAATCGTTGGGGAAAATATGAGCGATCAAGAGAATAAGCCTCAGACTGAGCCTTCAGAAACAGGAGGAGGTGAGGCAAAAACGGGGAAAAAGCTGAAACTGTCTATTAAAAAAGTTTCTAAGGCAGCCACCAATGATCAGGAGATATCCTCATCTGAGACTGATCAGGTCAAATCCGGATCACCAGAAGAGCCGATTACAAAAGATACGCCCTCAACGGATAGCGCCGTCGCGCCTGAGCAAACATTGACTTTATCACTTTCAACAAAAACCAAAGCTGACGACGCAACCATTTCGGCAACTGAAGAAGTAACAACACCAACAATGCCTTCCCCTGAACCGGAACTTCCCCCAGTTACTGAAAAAACAGAAGAACCAGAAATTGCTGAAACAAAGAAAATTGCGTTTTCTCTCAAAGATTTTGCTCACAATGAAATTAAAAAGGAACCAGAAAAACCAGAAATCTCCCCTGTTGAGCAACCAACTCCTCCAGAAAAACCAATCCGTCTATCATTAAACACGACAGACACACAGCTTACCCCTGAAGCAAAAACACAGGAATCAACTCCCGGCAGCGAGCAGGGAAAACCGGCAAAAATCAAATTATCTTTTCATGATCTGGCATCAAAAACGCAAAAAGAACCTGCGTTAAAAGAGGGACCCCCCCCACCACCGGCAGGTGGCAAGATCGCTTTTTCACTAACGGATCTGGTTCCTGAAAAAAAAGAAATCCCAGCCAAGGTCACTTCGACGCAGGAACCTGGAACGTTGGCACCTGGAGAAAAATCTGTTGTTGCTGATACGGGGAAAGTATCAATATCCTTGAAGGATCTGGCCCAGATCGACTCAACACCGCCCAAAGCGGAGACGCCACCGCCGGCCAATGCCCCAAAACTATCATTATCAGGGATGGCACCTGCGGCTTCAACTGAAAAAAAACCAGCAGAACCAGCACCATCGTCCAAAGTGAAAGTCAGTTTGTCTTCGCTTGCGGGCACTTCAGAGAAAAAAGAAAGCGATTCTTCAGAAAAACCAGTCACGGCCAAAACCAAACTGTCGTTGTCTGAACTGTCTTCAGCCTCAGGCTCTCCGACAAAAGAAAAACCGGCGACGGCACAAGCACCATTATCAATGTCTCAGAGCGCCCCCAAACCTCAATCCGCTCCTGCAAAGGGACAGGACAAACCACTTGAAACCGATAAAGAACTCTCCCAGCAGGAAAAGACCTCTTCATTGTCTGATTTGGCGGCACCGCAATCGCTCAAGCCTGGGATCGGTGAAATTCTGGGAAAACTTCTCGGCACTGCCGCTGTACTTGTGCTGTTGGCAGGACTTGGCTGGATTGGCTATACCATTGCCATGGGCCCCCAGGATGTGAAATTATCCAGTGTAAAATACGAATTACCACCAGCCATTGAACTCGATAACCTGTCACTAGCTACTGTGAACGAGTCGAATACGAGCATTGCTTCTGCCTCAGATGACAAAAAAACTGTGGTCGCTAAAGCCAAACCCAAGCCTGTTCTCAAGCCTGTGCAGAAAGTGGAGCCCGCACCCACACCAGTTCAACCGGTTGCAACGCCTGAACCACCAATGAAGGAAGAAGCGCCACCATTGATTGCGACAACAGAGACACCCCCACAGAAAAAAGTTTCAAAATGGTTTGAACGCGGTGTTCGTTATCAGAAAAACAGTGAATGGGAAAAAGCGACGCATGCTTATGAAAAAGCTTTGGAAGAGACGCCCAAAGATCCGGATGTCTATAACAATCTGGGAGTTGTTTATCAAAATCAGGGTGAAACGGATAAAGCGCTGGTGCAATATGAAAAAAGCCTGGAGCTGGATCCTGATTCTGTAAAAACCTTGAACAACGCCGGTAGCGCTTATATGGTCAAACAAAGCTGGGAAAAAGCCGAGCAAATGTTCCGAAGTGCGATGGCAACAGACCTGGAACAGGCTGACAGTTATGCCAATCTGGCTCTCGTTTATAAAAAGAATCATAAGCTCAATGAGAGTGAAGCGGTGTTGCATCAAACCCTCACCATTTTCCCCAAATATGCCTTGGCTTACTATTACCTGGGGCAAGTGTATGAGGAGCAGAAAATGCGGAATGAAGCGCGCTGGTCCTATGAACAGTTTTTGCAGTTTTCACAAAACAAGGACCTCAACAAGGCCGTTGAGAATCATTTAAATAACAATTTACGCTAGTTATCAAAGGCTCTGATGTCTGTTGAAACACGTTTTATAGATTCCGCGCACCAACAAGCGCTTGTGACCCTGAAAAAAGTTTCAGAAATGCACTTCAGTGCTGTTATGTTTGAAGTGGGACATGACTTGATCGAGAAAAATGTGCGTCACATTATCGTGGATTTACTCGATATGGTCTATATTCCCATGGAGGGCTTGGGAACACTGAATTCATTATGTCAGGATCTTTCTGCCATCAAAGGCCGGTTGGCCCTTGTATGCCACAATGCCAATATTAAAATGCTACTCAGATCAACCACTTTGGCTAAAGTCATTGAAATTCATGACAATCTGGATGACGCAATGCAGATCCATGAAGATCAGTTGCTCCAGGGCTTCATGGATCAATTGAATGACGAACAAAAATTCTGGTATCTGAAAGCTGTCGCCAACATCATTGTGGCGGATGGTGAAATTTCTCCCGGTGAAATTGCTGTCGCTGAATCATTGTTTGCCCAAATTGAACTCGAATCACACAAAATCGCGGAAATTCAGAATATTTTCCAGTCATTGACTAAAGTGAAACTGGAACCCTTACGCATTGATAAAAAGTTGGGATTAACCATGCTTCAAACCCTGACGCTCATTGCGATCGCAGACAATTCGCTGATGTCCGCGGAAGAAAATGTTATCCGTGAACTCACTCATTGTTTAGGCTTTGCTTCAACGACAGCAGAGGAAATGATCAACTGGGGCTCTGAACAATTAAAAACAGCACAGACTCATCAGGACTAAAATATGGCTGCTGCAATCAATGTGTTTTTTGAATTCATGCACAATCAACGCGCGTCTGATCTACACATGGCCAGCGGACGAAAACCCAGAATCCGGATTGATGGGGAACTGCATGATATTGAATATGAAGTACTGACTGATCAGAGCTTACGAAAAATGCTGTATGAAATCATGCCACCGGAGCGCCTGCCAGTGTTTAAGGAAACAGGCGATATGGATTTTGGTTATGAAATTCCAGGCCTTGCCAGATATCGTGCAAATTATTTTGAACAAACGCAGGGAATAGGCGCTGTATTCCGGGAAATTCCAAGCAAAATTTTAACGTTGGAGCAATTGGGACTTCCACAGGTACTGGCACGTTCAGCAATGCTCAATCGGGGATTGGTACTGGTGACAGGCCCGACTGGTAGCGGAAAATCAACGACCTTGGCCGCGATCATGGATTATGCCAATAAAAACCGTCGCGATCATATTGTGACGATTGAAGATCCCGTTGAATTTGTGCATGAAAGCCATGGATGTCTGGTCAATCATCGGGAAGTTGGTAAACACACAAAATCATTCACCGCGGCACTGAGAGCAGCGCTGCGTGAAGACCCTGACATCATTCTGGTTGGAGAGATGCGGGATTTGGAAACCATTGAGCTGGCGATTGAAGCTGCTTCGACAGGTCATCTTGTTTTCGGAACCCTGCATACCCAAAGCGCAACCAAGACAGTTGACCGGATTATTGATGTTTTTCCAGTGGATCAACAGGAAAAAGTCCGCGTGACTCTCTCTGAAACGCTGAAAGTTGTCGTTGCGCAAAATCTGTTCAAACGCTCGGATATGCCGGGTCGATGTGCCGCACTGGAAATTCTGATCTGCACCCAGGCTGTTGCGGCCATGATCCGTGAAGGCAAAACGCATCAACTGGTGTCCATGATGCAAACAGGCAAAAAACATGGCATGCGATTACTGGATGATACCATTCAGGAATTACTGGATAAAAAATGGATTTCTCCAGAGCAGGCTTATGAAAAGTCTATGGATAAAAAACGGTTTATTCCCTACCTTTCTGAACCGCCGGATGAATTGGCCGGATGAAAGCTCGAGACCCTGAATTCTTAACATAAGGAGTTGTTTGTGAACAAATACAGTCAATTGATCAATGATTTTCTGCAAAATTGCGGTGAGGCTGAAAAAAGCTTTGTGACCGATACGGAATGGTGGATCATCAACGGTTCAGTGAAAGTTCAAATATTCTTAACCTCGCTGGATGAGGATGCTGAACTGATTGTGGCCGCAAATCTCCTCCGTCTGACTGAACCGAACCCCGCACTGAATCAATATGTTCTGCAACTCAATGGCAGTCTCAAATTGAAAGGGGCCGCATTTGGACTTCGCAATAAGCAACTGATTCTCAGCTTTGTGAGACCTGTTCAAGGGCTTGACCCGGAAGAACTGGAATGGATGATTGCCTGCATTGCCATACTTGCTGATGAGTACGACGATTTTCTCATCCAGAAATTCAAAATCGAATCCTGAGAGCGATCACGGCTCCGACCATTTGAGGGAAATCATGCATTGTGTGTAAAACGTGCATGATTATTGCTTGTGCGGAATATCACTGTTTATTTTTCAATAACCACCAAGCACGAACCCATGACCTGGACTCATAATCAATATTACCCCCTCCCCCAAGCCGGTAAAGATACGATTGCCGCCGCAGTCGCTTTGTTACGGGCTTACCCGTTGACAACAGCCTGTCTGGAAATTCTTGGCAAACAACTCCTCGCCAAACTCGAATTTGGATTTTTCATGGAAGGGCAGGAATTTATCACTCAGGGAGAGTCTGGAAGAGACATGTTTTTGCTTTGCGGCGGAAAAGTGGATGTGCTGGTTAATGGACAGGTTGTCGTACAGATGGAAGGCCCGGTACTTTTGGGAGATAAAGCGCTGGTTGAACCCAAATCAAAACGTGCCGCCAGTATCCGTGTGGCCAAGGACCAAACCGCCCTGCTGATCAAAATTCCCATGGGATTGTTTATCAAAAACTTTGGCGACCCCAGCATTCCTGATCCACAATTCAGTCAGGAAGTTTCCATTTTTGCCTACCTTTTCCAGGGAATCCAGCAACGATTGTTCAATTATGTTTATGTTCAGAAAAACCTCTGGGAAACTGTAAATACCAGTCTAAAACTGGCAAACAGCACCGTGATTGCCAAAATGCTGGACCAGCAAAAAAATATGAACTGGGATAAAAACGTATGGGACCGTGTAAAACGATTTTTATCTCAGGATATTGGTTTCAAATGGGATGACTCCATTGCAATTTCACCTCAGACATTCCGTGAAAAACTCTGGGAATACCTGGATCAGCGGTTCCCTCGAAAAATTTTTAGTGGTTCTGATTCAGAATACGTGACCCAAAAACTTTTGATCTGGAATACCTGGCTCAATCAGATCAGTGCTCAAGCGCTACAGGCTCTGCCAGAAAACAAGTGGCCCATCAGTATCGGTGAACTCGAACTATTCAATCCCAGAAATTATCACATGCGATTGACACATATGCTACGTGGGGTGGAATCAAAGTTTTCCGCAAAAAATGATACACATCCCGCAATCACTTCTTTTTTCGGAAAAGGAGAGCAATCCAATGAATTTGAGCTGGATCAATATTTAAAATCTTTTGAACAGACATTTTCTATACCACATCCCAAACGGATGCAGGCACAGGTGGCTCAACGCGTGGCTCAAATCGCGGCAACCTGTGAAAATCAGTTCAATGGAGCCATCGCGAAAATGCAGAATTTTCTGGTCGCTGTTCAGAAAAAATTCAATATTCAGGCCGATGACACCGCACATCAGGAAGATAACACTATTGAATTGAGCCAGAAACTGATTCAGCGTTTCTCAAAAAGCTTTGTGGGATATGAAAAAAAGGTACAGTCCATATCACAGAGTATTGGTGAACTGAAAATTATCATAGGCTTCACGCCCACGATTGAAGATCTGATCAAAAGCTCTCCAGTCAAACAGAATCGTGAAGAAATGGAAAAAATTTATTTGAGGATCCTCGATGTATTGGACCTCAGAGCACAACTCACCCCTGTCAGTTACAGCATGAAACATTGGTTTCTCTCCATGGGAACCTTTCAGGATCATGTGCTGTTTAATGAGCTCAATAAACAATACTGGATGGTGTGTTCACCGGAAATAACCCTTTCTCTGCAAGATTCTGAAATTACCAGTATTCCTGTTGGCATGATGGTCGGGGGGCCAGGCTGGTTGAAAGAAGCGGAAAGCAGGGAGCACAAACAACCCTATCAATTGAACATTCCCGCAAAAACCACATCTTCCGTTTTTTCCAATTTCTTGTTTGTGGGGATTGTTCCTCAGGAATTGCCGTGGACACAAGACAAGAATCCCTCACCGGAATTATTTGTTCAGCATCATTTGCCACTGATGCAGTGGCTCATCAACAAACATATTGAATTTCTGAAGCTATTGACACAGGAACGTGACCGTCATTTTAATAAAGGATTTGAAGTGGAACGGTCATTGCGGTTGGAAAAAAAAGTGAAAGCATTTGAAACCGGCAACACCGAAATAAACGCCTTATTGTTTCAGGATATCCAAAAGCATCTTGCGCAAAATCTGCGCTTGAAACTGGAATCTTCCAGCCTCAATTCAGAACAGATAGCCAAAAAAATCTATAACCATATTCTGGTACAAATGGGTGAGGATTATCCCGGAATGCCCCTTGAGGAACGCAGCAATAAATCTTACACCAAATGGCGTTTTGCCCTGAGCGAACTGATCGCCTATCTGGATGCTCTGGACAAATCCACGAATTCTGTCGGGAAAACCGTTCAGCCTGTTTGGGAAATCATAAAAAACGAAATTTCATCAGTACTGGAAACATATCTTGGCGGCAATGGAAAAGAAAGTGTTCAACTGGACAAGGATCCCCCGGCACTTGATATCAGTTCCATCCTGACAAATTATGGCACCATGCAGGTGAAAATGTTGATCTTCCGACAATCGTGTACTTTGTTGGAACGGTGGGTTTACCGGACGCTTGAAGAAGTGCATATCTACAAGCAGGAATGGGAAAACCTGAGCAAGAATCAGACACAGGATAATCATCAAAAGATTCAACTGGAATTGATCCGTGAAAATGCAAGCAGGCTTCAGCAAACATTGGGCATTGCCGCATGATAAAAAAAAGACCCATAAGATCTGTTGACAATCTATATTTTTTTTTCTATCCACTTTATAGCTGGTTTCCTGCTTTTTTTGACACGCAAAGAGGAGTTGATATGAAAACGATAAAACATGGCTTGGTTTGTATTATGATTATGACGTTCACAATGGCTATTTCAAGTCCTGCGCTGGCCAGCCTCAATGAACGCCCCAGTGGTGCGGCCATGGCCGTGGATATTCCAATCAGAGTGCTCAGCTTGGGATTGACCTTAGTCGGTTTTGCTGTTTTTATTCCAACCTTGTTGTTCACAGCTTTCGGTGAGGAAGGTTCAGTCGGCATGGCCTGGGATGGCCTGGTTGGTGAACCTGCTGAGTTCACATTCAGACGACCTTTGGGGAAATTTGATGACTGGCGCCAGATCAAAGATGGACAAGATTGATTAATTTCACCCCCCTCTTGTGTTGTTTCTTCCTCGTGGTATCTTCCTGAAAATCTGTTAAATCATTCCTTTCAGCCTGTTTTTGAAAGCAGGCTGACATTAAAAAAGCATAGTGATACATGTTATGGATGATGTTTCCCCAGTCAATCAACCGTTTTGCTGATAAAATTCTTTTTGCAGAGCAGCTATACTTTGAGTGGTAAATCTGGAGTTTTTAAGAGTAGTGTCATGCCGGACTTGATCCGGCACCCAGAAAACCGCCGCAGGCCTCTGGATTTCGTGTCAAGCAGGAATGACATTCCGCATAATTCCACTTTTCAACCGTTGTGAGTATAGCCGTGAAATTTTATGAAGGATCACTTTTTGCTTGGCTACTTATCATTGTTGTCTGTTGATCATTTTTTGCCTCTGTTCAGGATGGTTATGTCACACAAAATCATGATACGGAATTTTCTGGCAGGTGTGTTGCTGTTATTGTCACTGAACACCGCCAATGCCCAATTTATGGGAGTCAGCGCCGACGCCGCACTGTCGTATTCCGCAGTGGAAGGCAGTGTTTCAGGAGGAACCCTGGGAATCACGCATCCTGTGCCTCTCATGCCCAATATTGGTTTCATGCGCCTGTCCTTCGCTGAAACCCTTCAACTGGATGATCAATATAAATTCAACACGGATGTGAGCATGCGAGGTATGGAATTTTTTTATCACATCCCATTTCCTATTGTGACCTTCGCCATCGGTATCGGAGGCGGACTCATGGATTTGACGACCAATGTGATTGATGGAACCCGAACGATTGAAATTCTGAATCACAATACCACGATTGCAGAAGGTTTTATCCGCTTTGGACTTTCATTCGGCCATGTTCTTGATTTCCATATCGGACTACATTCCATTGCGACAGGTTCCATTGATCTTGCCGAAGGTTCGGCCACAGACCTTTCCGCCTATGAGACCAAACGTGATTTGACAGGCACAATGACCACCGTCGGAATTCAGTTGGCTTTCTAAAAATGGCAGGTATTTCCCTTTCTTCATACTCAAATTGCTATTCTTCCTTTTCTTTGATCATCCATTCCCATTTTATTCTGATTTGATAAATCCCCGTTTTTTGAGGACTTATGCGCAGTATTTCTTTTCAACGACCCGTGAAATTTGAACTGGAAACAGTTCAGGAAACCTGGAACCAGGGAGATAAGGTCAATGGAAATCTCATTGTTCAGAACATGGACGATAAGCCTGTTACGATCAAAGCCCCACAGATTGTTCTCGCTCATGGTTTGTACAAAGAGATCAAGGCTCACAGCAATTCATGGGGCATAATAGGTCAACAGATTCTGGATAGTGAATTGACGATGCTTCCCGGTGAACACAAAGTTTTTGAGTGGGAATGCCTGCTTGAAACACATTGCCCCATATCGGATAATGCGGGAAGCCTGTTCCTGTTGTTCGGCGATGAAACGGCCCGGGAATCAGGAGGGAAAATTAATTTAAATGTTGGCTTGCACCCTTTACTGCAAGGTTTTTTACAAACATTTGAAACCCAATTCCACTTTCTGAAAAAATACGAAAAAAATAAAAAAGACTGGTTGGAAATCAAACTGGTGCCGCCTCCGTCTTCCAAGGATTTTCCTACCTTGGACCATTTGATGTGCCTCTTGAGATTGAAAGAAACCAATATTGAAATTGAATATAATTTCAAGGTGAAGCTGATCGGTCGAGAGGGCGAAAATATTAAAATGAAACAGAAAACACGTCAATCCACTCAAGTCATAGCAGAATCAGAATATCTTCAGGCGGGAGGATTTCCCAACCGGGCCTGTTTTCGGCAAAAAATTGAAGACGCACTGGAACTGGGTAAACCCGGTTCACTTTTTTGACAGACATCAGGGTAAAGGCATACAATGTTTTCAGAAGAATGGAATTTTGAACAACTCCAGCAAATGTCAGAAGATATTCTGGCGTCTCTGGAAAACAGAAAACTCATGCAACCATGGCAATTGGAATCTTTTTCGTTGCCTGCAAGCCCGGATATTGAATCCCGAAAACAGGTGTTGATCATCGCTTCAGGCTATCCTGAACATGCGGGTGTCTGGTCCTATACCCTGTTGGAAAAAAGTATCCAGGCTCAGGAATGGCGGAACAAAGCCAGCATGGAATCCTGGTTTGAACGGTTTCACCAGTCTTCGACCGGAATCATTGTACTGAACCCGCATCATCCGCTGAAACAACCGCCTGAGGACTCCCTTCCGATTTATCTGGCACAGTTAACAGCTATTTATCAAAGATTGATGGGGTTGCCCAACATTCCCGATATTGCATTGATGGGATATTCTTTAGGTGGGGATGTTATCCTGCGATTTTTGCAGGAATTTCCTCAATACATTGCCCGAACGAAAGGGTTGGTGCTGGTTGATCCCTCCCCACCGCAGACCGGACGACGCAAGATGGTTCCGGAATTGGCCCGGTTGATGGATCATGCGACACTGTATGGAATGATGAATGAAGAAGGACTGCCCGGTGAATTTGCCGAAATTGCTAAAATGAGGCTCAAGCTCAACCCCGAACTGGTCCAGTGTCAATATCATGGAGAGGTGCCATCGGTGGTGCTGAATCTTGTGTGTGATCAACTCAACCAGCTTTTCTCTGCCTGAATCTCCATGTTTTATCTGGATCATGCCGCGACAACTCCTGTATTTCCAGAAGTGTTGACAGCGGCCCTTCCTTATCTGAATACTGAGTTTTTCAATCCTTCATCCTTGTATTCCCCGGGAGTCAAGGTTTCAAGATTCGTGAAAACGGCCCGGGAACGGATAGCCCATTATTTTGGAGTTTCCCCTGGAAATGTCGTTTTTTGTTCAGGCGCAACAGAAAGTAATTTCATGGCGTTCATGAGCACGGCTTTCTCGTCCAGGCTTTCAGGTCAGGAAATTGTGATTTCTGCCATAGAACACCCTTCTGTCACCAAAGCCGCAGAATTTCTGAAATCACGGGGCTTTGAAATCAAAATTTTACCAATTGATCATTCGGGAACCGTTGATCTGAGCCAATTATTGTCGGTTCTTTCCAGCGAAACACGTTTGGTGTCCTGCATGGCTGTGAATAATGAAATCGGGACATTGCAACCGTTGGAGCTGTTGGGGAAAGCGATTAAACAATACAATCCCAAAATAATGTTTCATGTCGACGCGACTCAGGCTGTCGGGAAAATACCGCTATCAATACGACTGGCTGAAATTGATATGCTGTCACTCAGTGGGCATAAACTGGGTGCGCCCAAAGGAATTGGCGCATTGATCATGCGTCGGGATTTGCCTGTGCAACCGCTCATGGAAGGTGGTGGTCAGGAAAATGGCTGGCGTGGCGGAACAGAAAATGTTTTTGGCATTGTCGCTCTGGAAAAAGCGCTGACAATCATGGAGCAAAACAGGCAAAAAACAAGCACTCAAATGATTCATTACAAACAGAAATGGCTGGATTTTCTGGGAGAACAACATCCGGACTTGTATATCTATACCACGGACTATGTTCAACCGTTCTATCTCAATTTTGGAATTCCACAGGTTCCCGCGGAAGTGTTTCTGCATCACCTTGAAGCAAAAGGAATCTTTGTTTCAACGGGTTCAGCCTGTTCCTCACGAAAATCCAAAGTGTCTCCCGTTTGGGAATTAGTGGGAGTTCCACAGAAAAAAGCCAAAACCATGATCAGACTGAGCTTCGGCTATGAAAATCTGGAAGAGGATCAGGAACTTTTGTTTAAAATATTTTCAGAAGTGATTCGGGATTTGCGCACTTAACACAGTGCAGGATACTATCAGGCGTCTTGCTTGATATACAATGGCTGAATGGCTGAAAGTGGTGGCGCTCCTGAAATTTCATACTGCTGTTTCCCCAATAGTGACAGCATATACGCATCAGGCACAGGATATTGGAGCATCGCTGAAACAGGAGGATTTTTTATTGTAAGGCTGTTGGTTGCAATACTGTAAAAAATGGCAGGATATTCCTCAGATTCAGACACAGCATCCAGGCTTTTCAGGCCAATGTCTGTCTGTTGCGTCAGTTGACCGTTGTCCCTGATAAAACGCGCATGAAACACTTCTTTGGCATGGCAATTCAGAAATGCATCACAGGTTGGTGACGACATCAGCGATGCCAGTACCTGCAAGGAGTTTATGCCAATCAACGGTTTGTGGTTGACCATTGCCAGTGTTTTGGCGGCAGTCATGCCGATGCGAACGCCAGTGTATGAACCCGGACCTGTGGCTGTAACAATCAGATCCATCTGTTGAATAGCCATTTTCAGATTCTGAAACAGCTCATCCAATGCCTGAAAAATAATTTTTGAACTTCTTTTTTTGCATTTGGAATAATAGTTTGCCAGAAGCATGTCATCGCTGACAATACAGATCCCCAGATAATCAAACGCCGTATTAATTGCCAGAATATTCATCAGAACCGTTGTCCGAGGGGGTTGTGTCTTGTCGTAATGACTGAAAAATTTCGCCAAATCCGGCATGACTGCTTTCAAGTGTGAGTTGACGTCCGTGTCCATGGAATGAAAAATTGAGCCAAAGTACAGGGTCATCCATCAGAAATGGAAATAACAGATCAGGCCATTCTACAAGAGTGATTCCGTCTGACGCGATCAGATCTTCCCGGTCAAAATCATCCAGTTGAGGATGAGGTGAAGACGATAATCGGTAGAGATCCACATGAAACACAGGATATCGGCCTGAGTACACATTGACAATGGTGTAGGTGGGTGAAATCACCACATCCGGATTCACAGACAAAGTTTGACAGATACTTTTACATATTGTTGTTTTTCCAGAACCCATCTCCCCCTTTAGCAAAAGCACATCGCCAGGTTTGAGACATGAGCCGATACATTGTCCAGCCTGCCACGTCTCTTCAGGGGTTTTCAATAACATTGTATAGCTTTCCATGAACCGATGCCTCAAGGATTATTAACTTTTCATAATGTTTCACATGGTCTGGATGATCAATGGGATATCCGGAATCTGACATGGGAAATCGGGCGGGGTGACAGGATCAAAATCATTTGTGACCAGCCTGAACAAGCACGCGTATTATGGAAATTGCTTGAACTAAAGCTCAAGCCAAAAGACGGTTGGATTGAGGCCTCGTCTTCGTTCTCTATTTATTCAGATCAACTCTTGATCTCTCGGGTAAATTTTGAAAAAAACATGTATCAGAACCTGGAATCTCGTCGCTTTTCAGATCAGGTATGGGTTCATGATCGTCGACACCACGTGCATGGAATGCTGGAATTTATGGAGATTGAAATCCCCTACAGAAGATGTCCGTTAGCCGAAGTGCCTGAACAGGTTTTATGGAGATTCATCGCGGTGTTGTTCATTGTGACATCCACAAAAATACTGCTTGGGCAAACCCTTGTCACACGAACTGACCCGCTGATTATGACGCTTCTGGAACAATGGAGTCCGCATTTTCAGGGAAGTCTGGTGTTTTTTGGAAATTCAGGGACAGTGCTTCCTTTTTGCAAAACAGTCCTGAAAATTTCCGCATCCGGTTTGCCGCACATCGAATCCGTATGAGAAATTTTGTCACTTCCCCTTGGAAAAATTTTTCTAAAATGTAACAAACAAACTGGAAGGTAAATCCATACCGGACATACATGCCTTCATGCCCCTGACTGGCTCATGAAATTATACTGTTTTCCGGAATATGAATGTGATCCGGAAAATTTTAACAATTAGAGACTTAGGCCTGAAATGTTTCAGTTTTTTCGTATTCTCGTGAGTTTTCTTCTGTTTACAGGAATTGTGGGAAACCTTGTAATGGCGAATTCTCTCGCCAATAGTACCTTGGCCTCCCAGGGAGTTCTTGATTTGACCGGATATGATTTTGATCAGTCGGGCTTACTGAAATTCAAGGGCGAATGGGAGTTTTACTGGAATCAACTTCTGTCACCTGAAGATTTCCTAAACTCATCGCCTGTAAAAACAGGATGGATGCATCTTCCCGGAATCTGGAATGATTACGAACTGGACGGAAAAAAGCTTTCCGGACTGGGATACGCAACCTACCGATTGAAAATCAAAGTATCCTCGACAGAGCCTGTTTATGCTGTGAAAATGCTATCTGTGGCAACCGCCTATAAATTATGGGTCAATGGAAAACTCATGGCTTCGGCCGGAGAAACCGGCATCTCCAAAGAAACAATGAAGCCCAAATATCTCCCGCAATCCAAAGCCTTTGCGACGGATACGAATGAGATCGAACTGGTATTGCAGGTATCCAATTTTTACCATCTGAAAGGTGGGGTTTGGGAAACTGTCAGTTTTGGACTGGCATCGCATATTGAAAAATTCAAATTCGGTCAACTCACCACAGATCTATTTTTGTTTGGCAGCATCTTTGTCATGTCCCTGTACCATTTCGGGTTGTACGCTTTGCGCAGAAAAGAGCTGTCAACCCTGTATTTTGGCTTGTTCTGCTTAATGATTTCAATTCGTACCATTATCATGGGTGAGCGATTTCTGGTTATTTCCCTGCCTGATCTTTCCTGGTTTATCACCGCCAAACTTGAGTATGTGTCATTTTTTCTGGCTGTTCCTCTTTTTTCTATGTTTATTCAGTTTTTATATCCAGAGGATTTCCCCCAAAAAATATTAAGGGTTATTCAGGGAATCGGTTTTCTGGCATCATTCCTTGTTTTGGTAACCCCGCCGATTCTCTTCACGCAACTCACTATATCGTATCAGATATTCACTCTGGTTACCTGTCTGATCAGTATTTATGTGCTGGTCCGTGCTGTGACTAAAAAACGTGAGGGTGCGCGTATTTTTGTAGGTGGATTTCTGATCATGTTCTGCGCGATCATCAATGATATTCTGCATCACAATCAGATCATTTCATCCGATGACATGACACCTCTCGGATTGTTCGTTTTCATATTTTCCCAGTCTTTCCTGCTTTCACTGAGGTTTTCCCAGGCATTTTTCACCGTGGAAGAGCAATCCCAACGATTGATGGTTCTGGATAAATTGAAAGATGACTTTCTGGCCAACACATCCCATGAATTACGAACTCCGCTCAATGGTATCATTGGTTTGGGGGAGTCGATTCTGGATGGAGCCAAAGGCCCTGTTTCTCCGGGGCTGGCTCATGACATCCATATCATTGTCCAGAGCGGCAAAAGATTGTCCAATCTGGTCAATGACATTCTGGATTTTTCCAAAATGAAACATTCGGAACTTCAACTTCAACTGAAACCTGAAAATATCAAACAAACCATTGAACTGGTACTGACCATTTCCAAGACGCTGGTGGGAACCAAACCCCTACGACTCTCCAGCAAAATGCCTGAAGATATGCCGTTGGTTCTGGCTGATCATAATCGGTTGCAGCAAATTTTGTACAATTTGATTGGGAACGCAATCAAGTTCACCCACGAAGGGCAGGTCGAAGTGAATGTCAGAGTAGAACAACAGTTTGTTCATATTGATATTGTGGACTCGGGAATTGGAATTCCCGCAAATAAACTGGACCAGATCTTTATCTCCTTTGAACAGGTAGATGGTTCAACCGCGCGCGAATATGGCGGCACAGGACTGGGACTTTCCATCACTAAACAACTGGTTGAAGCCCATGGTGGAAAAATTTCTGTAACCAGCAAAATGGGTGAAGGTTCAGTTTTTTCGTTTTACCTGCCTGTCACCTCAGAACAGGAAGTCCAGGATACATCCTATTCGGATCTCACCAGGGAAAAGTATCAGATGCCTGATACCGTCTTGATTGATGAAATGGATGAGATTCCGAATGCATCCGGTTTGAAACAAAAAACGATCCTGGTTGTTGATGATGAGCCTGTGAACCTGCAAGTGCTCAAAAATTTGCTGACCCTCAGGAATTTCAGGGTGCTCACGGCACAGGATGGTTTTAGCGCACTTGAACTCATTGAAAAACAACTCCCGGATCTGGTCATACTTGATGTCATGATGCCACGGATGAGCGGTTATGAAGTGTGTGAGAAAATCAGGGAAACACATCAATCCTCAACACTGCCAATCGTCATGCTCACTGCCAAGAATCAGGTCAATGATCTGGTTCAGGGATTAAACAGCGGTGCGAATGATTATCTCAACAAACCTTTTTTTAAGGAAGAATTGCTTGCAAGGGTGGACACACATCTGGAGTTATCAGAAATCAACACTGCCTTTTTGCAGGCCAACCACCGGTTGAAATTGCTGTTGCAGGGCACTCGAGAAATCGCTGAAGCCAATGATAAATTTCACACAATGATCAATGCCGCGAATTCCATATTGTCTGAATTGCCTGTTTTGGAGAACGCCACAGCCCATCTTTATTTTGGAGAGAATAATCTTTCTTCCGGGAATCAATATACTTATTTCGGGTTTCCATTGAATTATGAACCATTCCCTCATGTAAAAATGGATTCTATTAAAGAAACAAAGCACCTGAATTGTTCTGCCATGCCGGCATTAATTCAGGAATCTTTTGATTCGGGAAACACACAAACATTTCTGCATGAACAAACACTGTATATTCCGCTAGGACATCGGGACCATCATCTGGGTGCGATCATGATTGAAGGCATTGATCATCACCTTATCCATGACGACTTGAAGGAATTTATTGACACCTTGGCCTATTCGCTGTCTGTCGCATTGGAAGACCTGAGTTTTGTGGTTGAACTGGAAAAGAAAGTTCTGGATCGAACACGACAACTGAATGAATCGCTCCATCAGGTTGAACAGCAAAATACGACGCTGTTGGCGAGCAACCGCAAACTTGAAGACCTCAACCAGACCAAGGAACAACTTCTCAAGCGTCTGAGTGAACTTTACAACACACAATTGGCTGATTTAACCGATGTTTTGGACCTGATTCAGATTGGTAACGGGGATCTCAAAGCCATGGTCCGTCAGGCCATCAGGGATGCGCATGAAATCAAGCAGTCATTGCGTCCTGTCACGTCACTGTATGTGTCAGAACAGGCGATCAGGAGTAAAAAAGTGCTCCTGGCTGAAACAGATAAAAAACAACAGATGCTTGCGAAAATGGCATTGGGTGGCACCGGAGTGGAACTGGATATAGTTTCAACGATTGAGCAGGGCAAAGAACAACTGGAGGCTTCCGTCTATGATATTCTGTGTATTAATTCAGAACTGATTGAACTGTCTGAAATCGCGCATCAATGTTCTCCAAATACAAAATCAGTGTTCATGACATCAGAAAGCGCCTCCACTTATTTACAGATATTGGATCGGTATCCGTTTCTTTCCAATATCGTATCTCGCAACGAGGAGGACCGAACCTTCACGCTGAAAAACATTTTCACAACGGTTAGCAAACTGATCAGTCAAGATCTGTTTGGCTTTGAAAAATATCTGAGTTGGGGTGTGGATGCCCAGCAGTATCCTGTGATCAACAGTGATTCACGACATAAACTTACAGATGGAATGGAAGACTATTTTAACCATTTGGGTGTGCGCAAAATGATCCTTAACAAATGCGTCATGGTGGCAGAAGAACTGTTGATGAACGCAATCTATGACGCACCTTCCGATGCTATGGGCAAAGCCCTGTATAATCATTTGCCGAGAACAGTGCCTGTCGAATTGAAACCGGAAGAACAAGGCCTGTTTCGGTATGCCTGTGATGGTTTGCTGCTTTCCGTCTCTGTTGAGGATCCCTTTGGCGGACTGGGCCGACAAACGATTCTGGAATATCTGAAAAGCTGTTATGAAGGTCGTGCGGGCTCACTCAACAAAGATAAAGGCGGAGCAGGAAGAGGTCTGTTTCAGATCATTGAAGCGTCTGATCTCGTTGTGATCAATGTCAAACAAGGTGTCAAAACTGAAGTGATTTCAATTTTTAATCTGGATCCCGGAAAATCAAAGAATGAAAAAAATACATCCCTTCATTATTTCTATGCGTAATGAAATCAATGTGAATAACTGTTCTTTTTAAGCCATTTCAGCGGATTCAAGGCGATTCCATCTACATGAAGTTCAAAATGTATCTGAAACTGCCGGGTTACAGAGTCCTCACCAGCCTGCCCCAGCAAATCGGCCTCATCGACAAAAGAACCTTTAACCACATCGGTATTTTTAAGTCCGCCATAAATGGAATAGGTTTCTTTGCCGTGATCAATAATGACCAGTTTACCAGGCTCCGAGACAACGTCAGCAAATACCACTTTGCCCGGTGCGACCGCAAAGACCGGGGCATCTGCCGCTGTCAAAACCATGATTCCATGGGATTGATTCATTCGGGCCTGAGGGTGTTTTCCGGCAGTGCCATACAATTGAATCAAACGACCTTCAACTGGTGGCGGAAGACGGCCCTTCAAGGGATAAAGTCCTTTGGTTTTGTTCAGGTTTTTTGCGAGTTTAATCTGTTTTTCAAGATATTCCGTGTCACGCTGGAGTTGAGACAGATTGGAAAGAATGTCTTTCAGGTATTCTTCATAAATCTGTGAATCTTCTTGCAAAACTTGCAATTGCTGAGAGCTCCAGAGTTTGGTGTTCAATCCTGCGGTATTCTGCTTCAGAATGGATTCAATGCGTTGGATTTCTGCTTTGAAAAGCTCCCGGATTGCATGATTCAATGCTGGATTAGGCGAAAAGACAATGCTTCCCGGTTTTGAAAGAATCTGATAATTCAGAGACAATTGTGCGGAACGTGTAGGTGGATCAAGAGACAAGGAGAGACCGGGAATAATCACTGCGCCCGAAGAAAGGGCGTTTATCTGGGCCTGCCCGGTTTTATATAAGTCATGGTTTTGGTTGAGATGATTTTCAATCTCCTGTTTTCGGAGAATCATTGTCTGAATTGTTTCTTTCTTGATTTTCAATTGTGAGCGCAACTCTTTCGTTACATCATCACTTGCCGCGGAACAATTCATGGTTGTGACTGAAAACAACAGGTAGAGAATCAGCAACGGATGACATTTTTTAATCAGGAATAAAGAATATTTCATGAAAGTTGACCGTCATCAGGTTCGCGAAATCGTGGACCAAACAGATATTTTGCAATTGATCCAGGACAAAGGTGTTGCTTTAAAAAGATCAGGCAGCAGTTTCATGGGCTTATGTCCGTTTCATTCTGAAAAAAGCCCCTCCTTTTCGGTTCATCCTCAAAAGGGGTTTTTCCATTGCTTTGGCTGTAGTGCCAGTGGCGATGCCATTGAGTTTCTCAAAAAACACGATCGTCTGACCTTTATGGAGGCCGTCAAGGAACTGGCTGACCGTGCGGGAATTACCCTTGAACTGTCGCAGGAGGCTTCCAGCAACCAGGATCATGGTTTCAGGTGTTTAGGTCTGACCGCTGAATTTTATCGCAATCAGCTTCAACTCCCTCAAGGTGACAATGCCCGACAATATCTGCAATCACGGCAGGTATCTGAAGCACTTCAACAGCACTTTATGTTGGGGTACGCGCCCTCCGGATGGCAGACGTTGATTCAGCATCTTCAAGCAAACAAAATTCAGCCACAGGATATGCTCCAGACAGGAATTGCAAAAACTTCTCCCAAGGGCGGTGGCAATTATGATTATTTCCGGGACCGACTGATATTCCCCATCCGTGATATCAAGGGACGTTGTATTGGATTTGGTGGCAGAATCATGGTGCAGGACCCTAAACAGGCCAAATACCTGAACTCGCCCGACAGTCGCTATTATAATAAAAGTCAGGTGCTGTATGGTGTGTTTGAAGGTCTGGAAAGTATCCGCAGGAAAAAAGAAATGATTTTTGTAGAAGGCTACATGGACGTCATTCGCATGCATGCGTTTGGCTACACCCACGCCGTTGGTATCTGCGGAACCGCCCTGACCTCTGATCACCTGCGTATGATACAACGTTATGTGGATCAGATCATCGTGTTGTTAGATGGAGATCAGGCCGGAAAAAACGCGGCATTACGGAGTATGCCTCTTCTGCTGGCATCGCCCTTGAGAACCAGAGTCGTGGTATTGCCTGAGAAAGAAGATCCTGACAGTTTTTTATTGAAATATGACAAATCCGCTCTGGAGCGTTTATTGGACCAGGCTGAACCCGCTTTGGATTTTTTAGTGCAACAAACGCTTGCCAAACATGGCATGGATGTGCAAGGACGTACTAGAGCTCTTGAAGAACTGGTGCCCGTAATGAACCAGATTCCGCATGAACTGGCGAGGCAGAATGCCCTGGTAGGGCTGGCGGAGCGATTGAAGATTTCTGTACAAAGTATCATGAAACGATCTGAACCTTTGCAATCGGAAAAAAATTATGGTATCGTTCTCGGTTTATCTTCGCAGGAAGAGGATTTGACAGAAAAAAGGCTGTTGCACGCGTTGTTGTCAGAACGTTCATTGATCCATGTGGCTCGACAACACTTAAAGCCTTCCGAATTCCAGACCACTATTTTTCAGTCAATTTATACAGAATTACTCAATCTACCGGAACAACAATTTCTGGAGCAATCTATTCAATCATTTGAAAAAATGATTCCCAAACTGTATTCCAAATTGTTAGAAGTGTATTTAGAAAATTTTTTGAAAGAAAATCCTGAAGCGCAATTCAGAAAAGATCTACGCAACATGAAGGAACGTCCATTGCGAAAATTGTATGATATCAGAATCAATTCTGCTGATGTCGTTGAACGTTTGAGCGCACGTAAGGATCTGGAAGAACAATTACAAAAACTCAATGAGTTATTTCCATCACGCTAAGTTTGTTAACATAGGATTTCTGTTATGAAACCAATTATCGTAGAACAGACTGAGGTCACTCAAGATCAGGCACGGCTGATTAAAGAGCTCATCGCTGAAGGCCGTGAAAAAGGCTTTGTAACCCTGGATGACATCAATTCCTATCTCAGCAATGAAATTCCTTCTCAGGAAAAACTGGAACGAATTTTCAGTATCTTAGCCGAGATTGATATTGAAATTGTTGATTCCAATAAAAAGATCAACCTGGGAAACATGGACAGCCCCGTAGATCAAGAAACGGATCTGATTGAGAAGGAAGAACTCGATCTGGCCCCCGGTATTGACACGTCAACCGATGATCCTGTGCGGATGTACCTTCGCGAAATGGGCAGTATTGAGCTGTTGACCCGAGAAGGTGAAGTCGAGGTTGCGCAGGAAATTGAGGAAGGACAATACGAGCTGATTAAAATATTCGCACGTTCCAACCTTATCCTGAATTATCTGTTCGATTTATGCAAAAAACTTAAGCACAATCAGGTGAAAGCACGTCACATTGTTTCTGGTCTTGATGAAGAGGACAATCTGATTGAGGACGAAGAAGCCGCAACAGTGCGTGTGATTGAATTGCTCGATAAGTGTCAGGAAGAATATGACAACATTCAGAAAATTCTTGCCAAAGTTACCGCCAGAGGCGTGTCGGAAAAACAAAAAGCCGAAATTGATCAATTATACCGGCAGATCGAGGAGATCATCAGAAACATCAATTTTAATTCCCGGCAGATTGAGAGCATGTGCAATGTCATGTTCAAACATAAAGATAAAATTGATCTGACCATCAAACAGCTCAATAAGTACATTCACGACCTGAAAATTCCGCTGGAGGAAGCGGACGAGCTTTTTTCACAGTGGAAAAACGCCAAAGGTGTCAAAAACAAGGAAAAAATCGCCCTCGACATACAAGAGGTTGCCAAAAGGCGATTTAATATTGTGCGCCGTACTTATGAAAAAATTGAAGCATGCCGTAACCGGAAAAGTTTTATGATGGAACGGACAGCGTTGACCTGGGAAGCGTTCCAAAAGGAAGTGGCCTTTCTGCGAAGGGCAGAGCGACGTGTTAAAATCGCGAAAAGCAAGCTGGTTGAAGCCAATTTGAGGTTGGTGATCAGTATCGCCAAAAAATACACAAACCGGGGGCTTCAATTTCTGGATCTGATTCAGGAAGGGAACATTGGTCTGATGAAAGCCGTGGACAAATTTGAATATCGTCGTGGATATAAATTTTCCACCTACGCGACCTGGTGGATTCGACAATCCATCACTAGGGCCATTGCGGATCAGGCTCGAACCATCCGGATTCCTGTCCACATGATTGAGACCATCAATAAATTATCCAGAACATCACGGGCACTGATTCAGGAATTTGGACGTGAAGCAACACCGGAAGAATTGGCTGAACACATGCAAATGCCGCTGAACAAAGTACGAAAAGTGCTTAAAATCGCCAAAGAACCCATTTCGCTGGACACACCGATCGGAGATGATGATGATTCACAGTTGAAGGATTTTATCGCTGATGAAAAAGCTACAAATCCCGGTGATGTGGCCGCTTATGGAAACTTGAGCGAATTGACGCGCTTCGCCTTGGGAACGCTCACGCCTCGTGAAGAAAAAGTGTTGCGGATGCGCTTTGGGATTGATGAAAACAAAGATCACACGCTGGAAGAAGTCGGGCAGGATTTTGATGTCACCCGGGAGCGAATTCGGCAGATTGAAGCAAAGGCACTTCGTAAACTCAGACACCCCACAAGAAGCAAATTGCTTCGTTCTTTCTATGATGGGAATTAACAGACGGGCCCCAAGGCCCGTTTTTCAAATTACCATTCCTTAACAGCCCACCCAATTGGTGATCCTTCGGGAGAAAATTCAAACGCCGCGGTTTGATATTTTTTCTGCATGATTTCTTTTTTCAGATTTTTCAGAGTATTCATCGGCATTTCAACCAGCAGCGCATTCACCAGACTGGTTGGAATACTGCCGCCGGGGACAGTATGCAGTCTCCATGTGATTTCAGTTTGTCCATCACCAACATCCAGGATTCGATAATACCCTTGAGAAAAGGGCACACGAACATTATCGCTGTCAGAAGAGGGGTATTCGTACTTGGCATCAGCCTCTGTTGAGACAATAATCGCTTTGGTTTCCGCTTCCTGTGTAATCACCGAATGAATCACAACATCCCTGTCATCCACAGGCCAAGGCAAATCACTCACCTGATAAATATAACGCTCGGTAAAGCTGAGCAATTTGATCAGTTTTGCTTCCGCGCATTTATCAATCCATTTTGTATAAGAAGGTGTGTCATCCAGCATGGCGAGAACGCTCGCAACCGAGGTTTTCAAAGTAACAACCCCCTTAAACTCGTCATAATCAGACCCCGGAACCTTTTGCACAAAGACCTTGATTCCATCTTTCTCATCTTTCAACTCCCATTCCGCACGAACAACCTGCCCCCACAATCCGCTTAACAGCAGACTGATCAACAAGACCAGCAACCCGGTCCGCACATGCTGTTTCAATGGATGAGTCAAACTAATGGCTTTTGCTTTCATACTCCCCCTTCTGAAAGGATTAAAAAATCTGTTTTTTGGGATACAAATTGTTTGTTAGCGTTTTCCTCTCTGTTTGACAAGATAGAGAATGTTGAAAACGTCACAAAATCTGGAACTTGATAGTGCTTGTGGATTTTTCATCAGAAAACAGATTTTTATGGATGAGGACTTTCCATTTTCCAGATCTGAAGTTCTTGTCTCACTGTCAGAAAATCTGCATCACGACCAACCACCAGTATCTGGTTGTATCCGGAGTTGAGATGGATTCGGGTGGAAAAGGGTAGGGTTTTAACAGCGGATTGCGCCGCGGAATAATAAATTTTCTTTGAGTTGACCAAAACATACACATCCTTGACCGCAGAATCATCCTCAAGCTGTCCCTTGAGCACAACTGTTGCCTCATCGGTGGCAGGCAGCAGCAATTCCTCCTGACGATCTGTCATCAACTGACCGGAAATCACAGGTGATTCAAAACCATGAGCATCAGGGAGTTTCTCCCCGAAAGCATATTCAACACGCATCTGATTGCCGACAGACGATGCTGTCGCAACTTCTATCTGTAGTTTATGTTGCACAGGCACATGGGGGGGGAGCTTTATCAATAGGGCTTGAGCTTCACCATGTGAAAGATGCTCCAATCGTTTTTCCAGCGTCTCATCCGCAGACCCGGTTGATCTAAGAAAGAGGCTGACATTTACATTGTCCGCATCGGCGCCTTTATTCATTATTTTAAATTCCAAAGCTGTCGTTTCATCAGCCTGAATGATGCCATCACTGTTTCCCTGACTGTTTAGTGTGCCATCATCGAAACCGGTGAGGGTTATTTGATAATGGGGCTTTCCCGGGATATTGAATTTCAAGAAATGTTGTGTTTCTGATAGTTCTTTCAAATCATGATTCAATAACATGAAACGGATTGATTCAAAATGATGAATCAGTTCAGGATCTACAGAAAATGTATATTGCCGCTTGAGGGTTTGTTGCGGTCCAATCAAACCCACTGGAAATTCAAGTTGATCAAACGCCGGATTACGGCTTTCAGTTTTAACCAGTAACCGATGAATCGGAGTGGTCTCCTTGTTGGTTACCGATACCGACACTTGTAACACTGATTGCCTGGAAATGATTTTATCAATAGATTGCCATTCCTGTTCAGGGGAATCAGGTCGCCACTTCAGTTCTGTTGCGAATGAAACAGCAGGCCTTGAGACAGGTTCTGATGCGATTGACCAGTCCGTATCCTTTGAAGAAAGGGATTGAATAATCAAATCCTGTTGCCGTTGTTGCTCATCCCCCGCAACCTCTAGCGATGTTTCCAGCAAGGATTTCTGAGGATCATGCAATTTGATGGCGGCAGCCAATATTCTTTCAGCCAGTTGCACATAAGCATCGTTTTCAAGCTCGTCAATAGAAAGTCGGATTGTGTCCGAATTGGCAGGTGTTGCATCATAACTGCTGTCAATGTATTGCAGAACCATGTCTGGCATGACTGGTTTTAATTCCGGAATCACAGAGGCGTTGGCTGGTGTGCGGGGCGTCAGTCGAAGGGGTGTGAATGTTACTGGCGACATTAAAATATGGGGTGTGACACCAATGGTTTGTATCGAAAGATTCCCGGGGGTCAGATAATGGGCAATTGTCAGTTTCAAGGCTGCTTCAGGGGTTAGTTCCCACACCGACTGCACAGAGCCCTTGCCAAAAGTGGTATCACCGATCAGCACCGCACGATGATTATTTTTCAATGCCGCTGATACAATTTCAGAGGCTGAGGCACTGCCATGATTGATGAGGATCACCAATGGTAAACGGGTTAACTCCTTATGAACAATGGGGCGATGCGCATAATAAATCTGGGGATCAGCATTACGACTGTTGACAGAGACAATCATCATTTTTTCAGGCAAGAACATATCACTTACCTGTATGGCCTGCTCCAACAAGCCTCCGGGATTGTTCCTCAGATCCAGTATGATTCCACGGATGTCTGGATTTTCTGACAAATGCTTTTTAAGCTCATGAGCAGTGCTGTCCTGAAAATTTTTGATTCGGGCATAGCTTAAATCTCCCGCAGGAGTGGGAATTGTCAATGCGTCAACACTGTTCAGTTTGATGGTTTCCCGTTTCAACTCAAAAACCAGAGCTTGGGGATGCCCCTTCCGCAGTATGTCCAGAACAATCGTGCTTTCTGGTGGACCACGGAGCAACTCAATCACTCTTGCCATACTCATATTGTCGGTATGCTCTCCGTTGATCCGGATAATATGGTCATAAGGCAATATGCCGGCTCGTGCGGCAGGACTCCGGGCAATTGGAGTGGTCACAATGAGGTGATTCTCTCTTAATTCCAGAACAATCCCAATACCCGCAAATTCGCCATCCGTATTGATTTTGAATTCCTGATAAATATCGTTAACCAACAGTGCTGAATAAGGATCCAGCGACTGAAGAATACCATTGATCAGCATGGACTCCACATCTGCCTGCTCCGCTCCCCAGGATTGTAATAATCCAAGAACCTGCTGTGCAAGGCGATGCACATCTTCCAGCGTCCGCAATGGGGTTGGCGGAAAAACATGCTGGTTGTTGCCAAAACGGAGAACCAGTGAATGTTGCTCCTGTTCCCCGGTCCATTCAAACAGCAATTCAGGAATCGTTCGTTCCAATTGCATGAGCCCTCCCTGAAGCATCACCGCAGGCATCAATTTTTGTGGTGACACATAATCAAGCTGTGTCCGCAATAGGGTTTCAGACAGAAGTTCTGAAGTGATATGCGATGATGATGGTTCTTGCGGGAGTTTAGAGGGGGCCGGTGTCAGGCATCCCTGATGCATGAAAATCACCAGTAAAAAAAAGAACAAACGGTACATATTATCTGATTTCAGGCAACAGGATTGATATTGAGTGAACCTGGAATGGTCTGATTCCGGCCTTTTGATTTTGCTTCATAAAGAGCTGTATCTGCGCTTTTGAGCAAACTATCGATCGTGAGATCCGAAGCTATATCATCTTGTACGGACGTCAGGCCAATGCTTGTGGTTATTTTTATTTGTTCCCGTTCAAAAATAAAAGTTGTGGACTCAACATCGCGGCGGATACGCTCCGCAATCACAAAAGACTCCAAAGGATTCATGTTTTGTATCAGAATCACAAACTCTTCACCTCCATAACGGGCCACGATGTCATGCTGTCGCAAATTTTTTCTAAGAATGGAGGCAAACAGTGTAAGAACATAATCACCACATTGATGGCCATACTTATCGTTGATGTGTTTAAAATGATCAATATCCAGCATCAACAAACTCAGTGATTTGGGATTACGTTTGATATAGGATACTTCCTGTATCAAGCGGTCTGTCAGATACCGTCTGTTGTAAATTCCGGTCAATGGATCTGTGATGGCCTGTTCCTGTAAAGCCAGCCTGGTCTGTTCCAAATCATGGTTTGCCCGGGTCAAGGTCTCATTCAGTCTTACCAGTTCCATATTTTTTTCCGCCAGTGAATCAAAGGCACGTTTCAACCGGATCATAACATGAACTTTGGCACGAAGTTCTGTATTGCTAAAAGGCTTGACAATATAGTCTTCTCCACCAATTGCTAGCCCTGTTGCCAGTGCTTCATCCGTTTTGAATTTTGCGGTCACAAACACAACAGGAATATAAGGAATATCGTTTCGCTGTTTGATGATACGGCAGACCTCAAATCCATCCATTTCGGGTATCTGGACATCCAGAAGGATCACATCGGGGTTCAGAATCGCAAGTTGATCCAATGCCTTACGCGGTTTTTGGAAGGTTATGATTTCATGATGATCTCGTGCCAGGATTTGAGATGCGACAAACAAATTGTCTTCTGAGTCATCAATAATAAGAACTTTACCCATAAGTGGCTCACAATTTATGCAACAAGATAAAATAGCATTTTTTCGTCCTGATTCAGTCAGAAGAATTCCAGACAAAATAATTACCCAACTAGAAGACAAACAATCAAACCTAATGAATGTTCGTTATGATGAATTGAGAGATATCTATAAAAAAAGACGATTCTGGCTACTGGTCTCTGTAGTTTTGAGCGCCTGGCTGTTTTTTCCTGTACTTTTCTGGTTCTGGTATCGTCGCCGTCTCAAGGAATGGAAGGCTGTTAAGTCGTTGGAGAAGCAGATGAAAAACTTTAAACAACAACGTACCTCCAAATTTTTCTGGCAAAAATGGATTCATAAAAAAAACAGGGTTCGGTCCTCCAGTTTTGAAGAACTGATCCGTTTTTACAAAACACTCATTGAAACAGCTCGCCAGTATAATTTAAGAATCGATTTGTTTGATTACCTGTTAGATCGTAAAAACAGGCAGTTGGATCCACCCTTCAGGGTAGAAGAACTGGAACAAATTGAGTTGACTTTTCAAAGGATCTACGATGAGTTGCGTAGTGCCCTGAATTTGCTGGATATTGCTGAGAGAAATCCTGACGTTGATTTGGTTTCATTGCTGAAAGACAAGTATGAATCCAGCCATGAATCTGCGGATTATATCGCCCAAACTGCTGATTTAGCAGGTTCTGGAGAACTGATTCAGGAATTACTGCTATTAGAGACAGAATTACATCGAGAAATGAAAAATCTGGCACAATGATTTTAAGCTGAGATATTCTCGTCATCGCCACCATGTCTGCTTATCTTTCTGAGTTGATTCCAGCATCTGAATTGTCTTCTGAAACAATACGCTAGAATTCCATAGAACATTTAGGCAAGGATATTTTTCTTGACTCGTCCTTTTTGTGATGTTAATCAAGTTAGCACTCTCACTCAGTGAGTGCTATCACCCTTCTTGAGGGGAAGTTTCAGTGAAATTGATCAAAGAGGCACATGGCAAAGGGGATGGCATCTGACATTGATGAGCGAACGGAAAAAGTACTACGGGGGCTTGTTGACAGTTATATCCTGACATCAGAACCTGTTGGTTCCCGGACATTGTCAAAAAGCCTGGATATAGCGCTTTCACCGGCAACAATCCGAAATATCATGGCTGATCTGTCAGAGTTAGGGTATTTGAAGCAACATCACACTTCCGGTGGTAGAATTCCCACAGACAAGGCCTATCGGTTGTATGTGGATTCAATGATTGTCGCGAATGACCTTCCCAGAGGGATTCAGGATCGTATTAGGGATTTATCCTTGCAGGGGTCTGCCAAGGTTGAGGATCTGCTGGTCAGCACCACCAGAATTCTTGCGGGGTTGACGCAGTTTGTGTGTGTTATTTCCGCGCCAAAAGCAGAATCCAGCTTGTTACAGCGGATCGAGTTCATCAAGATCAGTTCACAGAAAATTCTGGTCATATTGATCACAAAGTCAGGAATTATTCGTAATAAAATTATTGATTCGCCAGATGCCCTGTCGCAGGATTTTCTTAATTCAGTTGCGATGTTTCTCAATGAGCAGTTCCATAACAAATCTCTGGTTCAGATACGTAACAGTATTCTGGAAAAAATGATTGAGGATAAGGAACGTTATGACCGCTTGTTGGCCCAGGCTGTCCGTCTGGGAAAGAAAGCCTTTGAGGTGGAAGACAGTCCTCAGGTTTTTCTGGAAGGACAGATGAACTTGCTTCTCAATGAAAAATTACAGCGTCGCGAAACCATAAAATCGGTGCTCGACGCATTCGACCACCAGACCGTCGTGATGGATTTGCTCGAATCGACATTACATGCGGATGGTATCCAGATTTATATTGGTATGGAAAACCATTTTGAGGAATTCAAGGATTACTCATTGATCACTGCCGGATATGGTGGTGACAATAACGTGCTTGGATTTGTGGGAGTTGTAGGACCTACATGCATGGATTATCAACGGATTATTCCAGTAGTGGATTATACCGCGAAAATCCTGTCTCGTACTATTTCAGAACGATCATACGAATAAAGGAGGTATGAAAGAAAATACTGAAAATGAGAACAACAGGGATTCTATGGAATCCGGTGATGTTTCCGTGGAATCACCTAAGGAGCGCACAGAAGACTTGCTGGATGACGAAGAAGCACAGGTTTCCGTGGAAAAACCTGAAAGCGTTTCAACAGTGGAAGAACCCTTGATTTCCATGGTAGAAAGACTACAGGATGCTGAAATGCGTGCCAATGACATGCAGGATCGATATTTGAGGCTTAATGCAGAATTTGAAAACTTCAAAAAACGCATTGCAAAAGAAAATGCTGACAAGCTTAAATATTATCATTCCAGCCTGATCAAGGATTTGTTGCCATCCATCGACAGCCTTGAACATGCGATTGAACATGCCAAAAAGAATGATACCAATGCTACGGCTATCCTGGAAGGCATACAAATGGTTTATAACATGATTCAGGATGTTCTGGGGAAGTTTGGTGTTTCCCGTGTAGAAGCCAAAGGGGAACTGTTTGATCCCAACAGGCACCAGGCGATTGGAATGGTGGAGACAGAGGAAGTGCCGGACAATCATGTGCTCGATATGTATCAACTTGGATATTTTTTGCATGACAGAATTGTTCGACCAGCCATGGTTCGCGTTGCTAAAAAAGTTGAAAAAACCTCAAATGAATAAAAACCTCAATTAATATAAGGAGTATGAAATGGGACGAGTAATTGGAATTGATCTGGGAACAACAAACTCATGTGTGGCTGTTATGGAAGGTGGCGACCCTAAAGTAATCCAAAACGCTGAAGGCATGCGAACCACACCATCCATGGTGGCGTTCAATGATTCCGGAGACCGTCTGGTTGGCCAGGTTGCAAAACGTCAGGCCATCACAAACCCTGAACGTACCATTTTTTCCGTCAAACGATTGATGGGACAGGTGATCCAGACAGAGCAGGTTCAGCGCATGAAAAAAATCGCACCCTATAAAATTGTGGGTGGTGCTCATGATCAGGCCTGCGTGGAATCTGACGGTAAAAAATATTCACCTCCTGAAATTTCAGCATTTATCCTGCAAAAAATGAAACAAACGGCAGAAGATTACCTGGGTGAAACAGTAACAGACGCTGTAGTTACCGTCCCAGCTTACTTCAACGACAGCCAGCGACAAGCAACCAAAGACGCCGGCAAGATTGCCGGACTGAATGTTTTAAGAATCATCAACGAGCCAACCGCTGCGGCCTTGGCCTATGGACTGGATAAAAAACGTGATGAAAAAATTGCCGTTTTTGACTTGGGCGGTGGAACTTTTGATATCTCTATTTTAGAGATAGGCGATGGCGTGTTCGAAGTAAAATCAACCAATGGAGATACATTCCTTGGAGGAGATGATTTCGACACAACAATCATTGAGTTTCTTGCCAGCGAATTCAAAAAAGACCAGGGGATTGATCTGCGCCAGGACAAGATGGCCCTACAACGCCTCAAGGAAGCTGCAGAAAAAGCCAAACATGAATTATCTGCCAGCATGGAAACAGAGATCAACCTGCCATTCATCACCGCAGATGCTTCCGGCCCCAAACACCTTAACATAAAATTAAGCCGGGCTAAATATGAGCAGATGGTGGACAGTCTGGTACAGCGATGCCTTGAGCCTTGCCGTAACGCTCTCAAAGACGCTGGATGCACCGCAAATGATATCGATGAAGTGATTCTTGTGGGTGGTATGACCCGTATGCCAAAAATTCAGCAGATTGTTAAAGAGTTCTTTGGTAAAGAGCCTCACAAGGGTGTTAATCCCGATGAGGTTGTGGCTATCGGAGCAGCAATACAGGGTGGTGTTCTGAAAGGCGAAGTTAAAGATGTCCTGCTGCTGGATGTAACGCCTCTGTCTCTTGGTATTGAAACGCTGGGTGGTGTCATGACCCGACTGATTGAACGAAACACCACAATACCGACAAGGAAAAGTCAGACATTTTCAACAGCAACTGACAATCAACCAGCAGTCAGCATTCACGTGCTTCAGGGCGAACGTGAAATGGCCGCAGACAATAAAACGCTTGGCAGATTTGAGTTGGTGGGTATTCCTCCCGCACCACGCGGTATGCCTCAAATTGAAGTTACCTTTGATATTGATGCCAACGGAATTGTGAGCGTCAGTGCCAAAGACCTGGGGACCGGGAAAGAGCAACAAATACGCATTACAGCATCCAGCGGATTGACTGACGAAGAAGTCAAACGAATGGTAGATGAGGCGGAACGCTTTGCCGATGACGATAAAAAACGTCGTGAATCTGTCGAGACAAGAAACCAGGCAGAATCGCTCATTTATGGAACAGAAAAATCATTAAAAGATGTCGAAGATAAAGTATCATCTGAGGATAAAAATAAAATCACAGCAGCCATTGCGCAGCTCAAAAAGAGCCTTGAAGGTGGTGATATCGAGGTAATCAAAGCGGATATGGACGCCTTAACTCAAGCTTCCCATAAACTTGCGGAAATCCTCTATAGTCAGGCATCCAGTTCAGCAGAAAATACAGGGCCGGGAGCGGGTGCAGGTCCTTCCTCATCGTCAGGATCTGGTAAACAAGATGATGACATCATTGATGCTGATTTTGAAGAAGTGAAAAAATAAATCAGACATACTTCAGCGAATTTCCCCGTGTTTTTTGTGAGCAGTGCATTTAATTATGCATCATGCACTGAAAAACGTGGGGTTTTCTGTTTTTATAGTGTGGAAGTTATAAGGAGCAATATTGTCTGAAGTATTTTTGCGGAAGAATACTACAATTTCTTTTGCTAAGAGAGGATTGTAAATTATAAAAACGAGATATATAGTGCAACCTTTGTTGTGCAGTCCTGAAAATATGAATGTTTTTACAAGGAGATGGGTTTGGCAAAGCGAGATTATTATGAAATCTTGGGTGTTTCTCGTACTACATCTCAGGAAGAATTAAAAAAAGCATATCGAAAAATCGCGCTGAAATACCATCCCGATCGAAATCCGGGAGACAAAGCCGCGGAAGATAAGTTCAAGGAAGCCACAGAAGCTTATGAAGTGTTAAGCAATCAGGAAAAACGGGCTCGATATGATAAATTCGGTCACGCAGCCGAAGGCATGGGCGAAGGCTTCGCTGGTGCGGGTGGTGGCTTTGGCGATATTTTTGGTGATATATTCAGCGAATTTTTCGGAGGTACAGGCGGTCGTGGTCGTCGTGGCTCAACCCGTGGTGAACGTGGCTCTGACCTGCAATACAATATGGAGGTCAGTTTTGAAGAGGCTGCTTTTGGCCATTCCACCGAGATTGAGGTTCCACGCCTTGAAACCTGTGATTCATGCGGTGGACTTGGCGCACGATCTGAAAGGGATATTGAAGTCTGCTCAGTGTGTCATGGAACCGGACAACAGCGAATCCAGCAAGGATTTTTCAGTGTTTCCACGACATGCAGTCGTTGCGGCGGCAATGGCCGAATCGTCAAAAACCCCTGTCCCAAATGTTATGGAAAAACGAGGATCACAAAAACCAAGCGGATTCGAGTCAATATTCCGGCTGGAATAGATACTGGATCCAGAATCAAGTTATCCGGTGAGGGTGAACATGGTGTAAATGGCGGACCTCCAGGAGATTTGTACATTGTGATCCATGTCAAGGCTCATTCAATTTTTGAACGAGAAGGTGCCGATCTATTTTGTGAAGTTCCAGTCAGTTTTGCCCAAGCCGCATTAGGCACTGAAATTGATGTCCCAACGCTGGAAGGCAAAGCCCGCTTAAAAATCCCATCCGGCACCCAAACTCACAAAGTTTTCCGAATGAGAGGAAAAGGCGTGGCTTACCTTAGAGGAAATGGTCGAGGAGATCTGCATGTAAGAGTGGTTATTGAAACGCCCTCCACTCTGACCTCCCGACAAAGAGAACTGCTGGAAGAATTTGAAAAAGAAAGCATGGATGGAAACCATCCATTGAGAGATAAATTCCTCAACAAAATAAAAGGTTTGTTTATGTGACCCTGCATTTCATCGTTTTTCTTTCCTCCCCTGTTTCACTTTCTGATTTTCCTGTTTTTGAACAATCCCCTCAAAAACAGGAAAATACATGAATACTGAAATTAAATCTTGCCTCTCAACAGGATGTATCCTATTTTACCCCCTTATTTCCATAGGGTAAATGCTGTATTTTTTAATTGATGGGCATTTTTATGCTTGTTGATAATATGATGCGGATTTTTCAACCCCCTATTATGCTCGGATTCATCACGATTGTATGATAATCCGTTTTTCAGGCAGTTTTTCATCATGTTTTTATGAAAAACTGGTTGTCAGTAGAACAGAAATGACCACGTCAACTTAGTCAGTTAACCATTTGAATGGAGGTTGCCTTGAATATTCTTGTTTTGATCAAGCAGGTAATTGATGTTGAGTTAAGTATCCGTGTTAAAGATGGATCCATCGTTGAAGATGGTCTGCAATATGTAATCGGAGGATGGGACGAAATAGCTGTAGAAGCAGCGTTACAAATATCCGAATCTGCTGGTGGCGAAGTGACATTACTCACAATTGGTCCAGAACGCGCGGCTGAAGCATTGAGAAAAGGACTGGCGATGGGCGCCCACCAGGCGATTCATATTAAGGATGACGCATTTAACGGATCCGATTCTTTTGTCTATGCCCAGGCAATAAAGAAAGCCATTAGTGGCAAATCATACGATCTGATTATTGCTGGAAAGCAGTCTCAAGATACAGATTCCGGATTAACTGGCGGCATGCTGGCTGAGTTTCTCGGATTGCCTCAAGTGACCAACGTTGCCAAAATCGACAAAATCTCTTCAGACAAGCTTGAACTTCGCCGCACTGGTGATAACGGTCAGGAAGTTATTGAACTGACATTGCCTGCGGTGATCACAGTAAGTGATAGTCTGTATGAGCCAAGGTTGGCATCGATGCGCGGAATTATGCAGGCCAGAAAAAAACCTTTAGAGGAACTGACTGCAGCGGCAATCGGTTTATCGGCTGGAGAGTGTGGAAAAGCTGGTGCCCAAACAATCGTTATCAGTTTTATGGAACCGGAGTCACGTAAGGAAGGCAAAAAATTTGAAGGTGATGAAGCTGATACTGTTAAACAGGTCGTGAATTTACTGGTCAATGAAGTAAAGATGTTTTCCTGAAACCATTGTTGTTATAAAACAAACATTGCATAGCGGTTTATTTGGAGGTCAATATTATGGCAAAAATATTAGTTGTTGCAGAAGTAAAAGGTGGCCAGGTTAAAAAACCTTCCCTGGAATTGCTATCGTTTGCAAAATCCAAAGGTTTGGAAGTTGATGCGGTAGTGATGGGTAGTGGTGTGGCAAAACTGGCAGACACACTTGCGGGTCAGGGAGCTAACAAAGTTTATGTGGCGGATGATGCGTCTTTAGCGTTATACAGCACATTGCCCTATACAAGTGCTGTTGTTGACGCAGTGAAACAATCTGGTGCTACACAAGTTTGGCTGACATCTTCAGAATCAGGAAAGGATCTAACGCCTCGTGTGGCTGCAAGATTAGGAGTTGGGGCTTTGCCTGATGTGAAAAAACTTGAAATCAATGGTGATGATGTTGTTGCGTATCGCCCTGCTATGGCAACAAAAGTGATCCAAAAGGTAACATTTTCCAAACCAGGAATACGTGTAATCAGTGTTCGAGGCGGGTCGTTTGATGTGGCTCCTGCTGAAAGTAAGGCAGCAACTGTTGTTAATTTGAGCATCCCTCAGGCAGACAACCGTGTTCGTGTTAAGGAAGTTGTGACTGAAAGTGGCGGCCAGGTTGAATTAACAGAGGCGAATGTGATTGTGTCTGTTGGCCGTGGCGTAAAAGGAACTGAAGGTGTTGAGTTTGTGAAACCTCTCTCCAGTCTGTTAGGTGCCGCATTTGGCGCATCACGAGCTGTTTGTGACGCAGGTTGGATGCCCCATTCAGCCCAGGTTGGCCAAACCGGTAAAGTAGTCGCTCCGTCTGTATATTTTGCGGTTGGAATTTCAGGAGCCATTCAACATCTTGCTGGTATGAGTGGATCCAAGGTCATTGTTGCGGTGAACAAAGATCCTGAAGCCCCAATTTTTAAAGTGGCTGATTACGGTATCGTTGGAGATTTGTTCAAGGCTGTCCCTGTACTCATTGAAGAAATCAAAAAAGCTAAAGGATAATTAATTCAGCCAATTAAAACCATAGAGGGCCTATGAATCCTGTTTTAATAAGTTTAATGCTGTTGTTGTCAGTAGCAGTAACTTTATATGCTATTTATATGAAGATGGCTGTGCTAAAAGCGGCTCAACCTGAAAATCGTTTTGACCAGATTCCTTTAAGAATCAAAGAATTGGTGAAAATTGGTTTTGCTCAGCAACGATTGATTGGACGTAAACATGAGCGTTCCTCAGGAGCAATGCATACCTTCATTTTCTGGGGGTTTCTTGTTCTTGGAACACGATCATTGTCATTGCTAGGAGAAGGATTTGTTCATGGATTTCAGGATTATATGCCCTTGCTTGGTTCTGATTGGCTATTAGGTTATGTCTATACTTTTATAAAGGATGTCTTTGAAGGTATTGTTTTTTTAATGATCCTTTTTGCTTTTTACCGAAGATTTATTTTAAGGCCTGCACGGTTGCATAATAGTTTCGAAGCAATTCTTGTTTTATGCTTTATCGGCAGTTTGATGATAACAGATCTCCTGTATGATGGAGCTAAATTCAATCTGATTCAGCATTATGGACAGCACAGCATCCATTACCTCCAAAGTCCAATATACGGAACAGAAGCTGACTGGGCCCCCGTTGCCCGTTTATTTGGTTCATTAATTTCCGGTTGGGGAGAAACCATCAATGCTGGAATTTACTTTTTCTCCTACTGGATCCATGTTGGAGTATTGCTGATATTTTTGCCATTTTTGCCTGGTTCAAAGCACATGCATGTGATCAGTGCATTGCCTAATGTTTTTTTCCGCTCTCTGGGCTATCCTCATACCCCTGTTAAATTACTTGATTGTGAAGATGAATCGGCTTGGGAAAATCAATCGTTGGGAATGACCCGAATCGAGCAGTTGAGCTGGAAACAGGTACTCGATCTTTATACTTGTACGGAATGCGGACGTTGTAAGGATGTTTGCCCAACCTACGTAACGCATAAGCCATTAACACTCAAAGACATGAATGATAGCCTGAAACATCATCTTGTGGATGAAGCAGAACACATCGTGTCCCATGGGAAAAGCAGTGATGCAAAAGAGTTGGTCGGCGACGTGATTCATCCTGATACATTATGGGCCTGCACCACTTGCAGAGCTTGTGAGGAGGTTTGCCCTGTAATGATTGAGCATGTACCAAGAATCATTGCAATGAGACAGGCTCAAACATTGCTATTTGAAGCTCAACCTGCTGAGATCAACACAGCCTACAAGGGCCTCGAAAGAAACTATAATCCTTGGGGAATTGGTTATGACAAACGCGCAAAATGGGCTGAAGGTTTGGATATTCCCTTAATGTCTCAGACCAAAGCTGAAGATATTGATATCCTGATGTGGGTAGGTTGTGCAGGTTCATTTGATGACCGAAACCAGAAAATCGCCCAGGCTACCGCAAAATTACTGAAACATGCGGGGCTGAAATTTGCGATTCTGGGAAGCGAGGAAAAATGTACTGGTGACTTGGCACGACGCTCTGGCAATGAAATGCTGTATCAAATGCTTGCTGGAGAAAACATTGAAGTATTGAATCAGTATAAGATCAAAAAAATCGTGACTTCTTGCCCTCACTGTTTAAATGCTTTGAAAAATGAATACCCCCAGTTAGGTGGCACTTACGAAGTGTACCATCATTCTCAATTGATAGCACAATTGATCGAGGAGAAAAAACTGAAGGTTCAATTTCATATGAGTGAAAAAATAACATACCATGATCCCTGTTACCTGGGACGTTACAATCAGGAATATGACGCACCAAGAAACATTCTGAAAGCCGTAACAAAGGCAGCACCCATTGAGATGAGACGCAGTCGGAATGAAAGTTTCTGTTGTGGTGCAGGGGGCGCACGTATGTGGTTGGAAGAAACAATTGGAACCCGAGTGAATGAAGAACGTGTAATGCAAGTTGCGGAAACTGGTGCGACAACTGTAGCTACTGGTTGTCCGTTTTGTATGACCATGATCAAAGATGGCATTGCCTCAACTGGACATGAGGAGAAAATAAATGTCCAGGATATCGCTGAGTTGGTACTTGCTTCTGTAGAAGAATAATAGCTCCTCATTAAAGGGTCATTCAGGAAAAAACGAGTCCTATTGGAGGTATCGAACAGATCTTCCGATGGGGACCCTTTCATCAAATTCCTGCCGTGTTTCCCCCTGATCAGGATTATCCGTTGAGTGAAGTGACTTCACAATTTTTGATACCTTTATTGAAAGTCTATGTCCAAACTAGTCGATTCAGTTGAACAATTGATAAAACCAGCAATTGAACAGGCCGGTTTTGAACTAATCGAAATTGAGTACAAAAAGGAAGGAAGTCAGTGGTTTCTCAGAATTTATATTGATCATCCTGAGGGTATCAGCCTGGATCATTGTGTTTCAGTGACTAGCATCTGCGGAAACCTGATGGATACGATGGATAGCATTCCAGATGAATATATTATGGAGGTTTCTTCGCCGGGGTTATTCCGTGTGTTGAACAAACCTTCTCATTATGAAAGTGTGTCAGGACAAAGGATAAAAATTAAGCTTTTCCAGCCGATTGATGGGAAAAAACAATATTTAGGGAAATTGTTGTTTGTTGATGGGGATGGAGTCAAAATTCATGATGAACAAAGCGACAAAGATCTTGTTATTCCTTATCGTTGTATCTCCAGATCCAATCTGGAACCTGAATTAAAGTTCTAAAAACATTTGATTAAAGAGGTTTGCTTTGAAAGACAATTTAATTGAAATCATTAATGATGTTTCAAAGGAAAAAGGTTTGGACCGTGATAAACTCATCCACTTGGTTGAGGAAGCAATTGTTCAGGCTGCGAAGAAAAAATTACCTTATCAAGTTATCGAAGGTCATCTGAATCCGAAAACTGGTCAAATTGAATTATTTCAGTATAAAGAAGTGGTTGATGACTTGGATGATCCAAACAATGAAATTTCACTGGAAGAAGCCTTGGAAATGGATCCCTCAGCCGTTTTGGGGGACGAAGTTGAATATGAAATTGAAGAAAAAGAATTTTTAAGGATTGCACAATCTGCAAGACAGTTGATTTTCAAAAGAATCAAAGAAGCGGAACGAGAGAACATTGTTGAAACTTTTCTGAGTAAAAAAGGTGAAATTCTGACGGGAACTGTTGTTCGGACAGAATCGAACGGTCGGGTTGCCATTAATTTCATGAACAAAACAGAAGCTTATCTGTTTCCTAAAGAACAAATTCCTGGTGAAGTTTTTCGATATGGAGATCATATCCGTGTTTACTTAATGGATATCAACAATGATCCACAAAAAACATCTCAACTCTCCATTTCAAGAACACATCCAGGACTGCTTATCAAACTTTTTGAAATGGAAGTTCCAGAAATTTTTGATGGTATAGTCAAAATAGTGACCGCTGCCAGAGAACCAGGAAAACGGGCCAAAATATCTGTTTATACGAATGATCCTGATGTAGATCCTGTCGGAGCGTGTGTTGGAATGAAAGGAAATCGGGTTCAAGTGATTGTCAATGAACTACAGGGAGAAAAAATTGACATCATCCGTTGGAGTGATGATTTAAACGAATATCTACAAAATGCGTTGAATCCAGCAGAAATCACTAAAATGGAAATGAAGGAAAACGGAGATATCAATGTATGGGTCGAAGCGGATCAATTATCTCTGGCCATTGGAAAGCAAGGACAAAATGTTCGCTTGGCATCAAAACTTATTGGCAAAAAAATTAATGTATCGTCTGTGAATGACCATCAAGGAGCTTCGATTGAAGAACAACTAGCTTATGAACTGGTAAAGCAGAAGGAAATGAATGAGTTGGCTGCTGAGATGAAAAGTGAAGAAAAATTGTCAGAAATTTCTGCAGAATCAGGAAAATAATATCCTGCATTTTTACTTAATTAAAGATAGCAAATCGTTGATCAGACATGATTAACATCACATTTATGAGGAAAAGTTTATGACAAAGATGAGAGTGTTTGAACTGGCTAAGGAACTTAATCTGCCAGCCAAACAGCTACTCCTGCGAATTCAGAAAATGGGGTATGACGTTTCAAGTAACTTTAACGTATTGTCTGAGGAACATATTCAGGAAATTCAGGACAGGTTACAAAAAAAATCACAGGCCTCCGGGGGCGCAACCACACCAACTTCAAGTGGGGGAAGGATTACATCTTCTCGTAGCAGTGAATCGTCAAACAGCGACACTTTGGCAAAACATCCAAGAAGAATCAGAAAATCGTCACGTACTGATGAAGAATCTCATGAAACTGATTCTCAGAATACTGAGGAATTGCTGGGTGTGGCTGTTGAAACTAGTGAACCCTTCATCGAAGATACCACCACAAAAACAGAAGAACCGGTTTCTCCTACTGAATCGTCTGAAGCAATAGTTCCTGTTGAGAAAAATCCTCCACCAGAGCAAGCGACGCCAGTTTCAGAACTATCCCCTGTAGACAATACTATTGAAATAGTTCAAGAAGTAGTTCAGCCTGAAACGATTTCTGTTAGCAAAATACAAGAAATCGATAGTACAAAATCCCTTGATGAACAGAAAAAAAAGAAACCTAAGGGAAAAACACTCATTGAAGAAGAATTATTAGACAATGAACTTCTTGACAGTAAAAAGAACAAAATTCTTCCCAAAGAATTTAAAAAAGATAAAAAACCAGCATTTATTGATCCCAGAGCAAAAGACATACGCATTAAAACTTTTCAGGAAGAAGAAGAGTTTGTTGTAAGGCGTAAAGCAAACAAGTTTGATCGTAAGAGACAGAAGGAGGTTATCGAGCCTGAAGTCACCAAACATGTTTTCAATCCAAGAAAAAAGAATGTTAAGGTTGGAAACAATATTGTGGTGTCTGAATTTGCGGGAATGATTGGTATTAAAGTTCAGGAAATCATAAAAAAACTTTTTTTAATGGGAATTCCAGCGACTATCAACCAGAGTATTCCCGGAGAAACAGCCGCTTTGATTGCCACCGAGTTTAACATTGATGTAGAAGTTGAAACGTTCAATCTGGAAGATGCCCTGGAAGATCCCTCACAGGAAAATTTGGTAGAATGTCCTCGAGCACCCATTGTTACAGTGATGGGACATGTGGATCATGGGAAAACATCATTGCTTGATAAAATCAGATCCAGTCGCGTGACGCTGGGTGAAGCCGGCGGCATCACTCAACACATTGGAGCATATCACGTAGCCACAGAAGTTGGAAATATCACTTTTCTGGATACACCTGGACACGAGGCTTTCACAGCAATGCGGGCACGGGGAGCCAATGTTACAGATATTGTTATTCTTGTTGTTGCCGCGGATGATGGCGTTCAACCTCAAACAATTGAAGCCATTCATCATGCTCAAGCTGCTGAAGTACCAATCATTGTTGCTGTGAATAAGATTGATCGCCCGCAGGCTAATCCTGCAAGAATTCGGCAGGAATTGCTGGAACATGGCTTGATCGCTGAGGAATTAGGTGGAGAAACAATTTTTGTTCATGTCTCTGCAAAAAGCGGTGAAGGCATGGATCATCTACTGGAAATGATCCAGATTCAGGCGGAAGTCCTGGAACTGAAAGCACCAATAGATGGAGATGCACGAGGAATTATTGTTGAATCAAAAGTCAGCAAGGGACGTGGTCCTGTTGGAACAGTGCTTGTTACATCCGGTACACTCAAGGTGGGTGATTATTTTGTGGTGGGGCAAACCTTTGGCCGGATACGCGCAATGTTCAATGATCAGGGAAAATCACTGAAAAATGCAGTGCCGGCAATACCCGTTGAAATTGTCGGTTTTAATGAAGTGCCAGAAACCGGTGAAAAATTCTTTGTGTTAACCGACGAAAAAAGAACACGTCAAATTGCTGAGGAAAGGGCAAAGAAAACCAAGGAAAGTGTCGCCGTTCAACAACAAAAAATGCATTTAGACACCTTGTTTAGCAAAATAGGTGCTGACGCACATGTTGAACTGAAAATCCTGATAAAAGCCGATGTTCAAGGCTCCTCTGAAGCTTTGCAAAGTTCCTTGAAACAATTGGGGAATGAGCATGTTTCGGTAAGATTTATTCACAGCGCGGTTGGAAGCATCACTGAAACAGATGTTGTCCTGGCCGCAGCTTCGGATGCCATTATCATTGGCTTCAATGTCCGGCCTGACAGTAAAGCCAGAGAAGTGATCTCCCGGGAAGGTGTTGATGTAAGGCTTTATAGTATTATCTATGATGCCATTGATGAGATCAAAGCCGCACTCGAAGGTTTACTAAAACCCATTATCCGGGAAGAAGTTATTGGTCATTGTGTTGTCAGAAAAGTATACACGCTTGCCAAACAGAATATTATTTTGGGATGCTATGTGACTGATGGAAAAGTGATCCGTGGTGCTCATGCAAGGTTGATTCGAAATAATATAATTTTGCACGATGGAGCAATCAACTCGCTAAGACGTTTCAAGGATGAAGTGAAAGAAGTTCTGAATAATTATGAATGCGGTATGACCTTTTCCTATGAAGACGTAAAAGAAGAAGATACTTTCGAAATCTATCAAAAAGTAGAAGAAGCCGCAAAATTATAGTTCTGAGTTGAAAGGCCAATCATGAGAAGTCATCGCGTTGGAAGTATGAGCGCTATGGTTCATAAAAAGCTTTCGGAAATATTATTTCGAAAAAGCAAAGATCCGCGTTTTCAGCGAGTGACCATCAGCAGAGTTGAAATGGATATGGACAGCACTTATGCCAAAATCTATATTGCGATGTTTCCGCCCGAACATGTTGAGGATGTTGTTATATCCTTAAATAAAGCAGCAGGATTTTTCAGTTCTCATTTGGGAAAGACACTCCATACCAGACACACACCCAAACTGGTATTTGTTTATGACCATGGTTTTGATGATTCAATGCAAATTGATTCGATCCTCAGGGAAAATCACTTGAATGACCAGGGAAAATCACAGGAAAATCAGGAGCAAGAATAGCTTTGCTGATTATTAATATTGATAAACCGGTAGGTTGGACATCCACGGATGTTGTACGTTTTTCAAAAAAGCAATTGAATGAAAAAAAAGCAGGTCATTTAGGAACACTCGACCCGATGGCGAGTGGTGTATTGCCTGTTTTTTTAGGAAAATCAACTAAACTGATTCATTTGTTTGAAAATATTGGAAAAACATACGAGGCTACATTTCGTTTGGGTATCAGGACAGATACTTTTGATGCTACAGGGATAACAGTAGAAGAAAAAGATCCTTCACACATAACACTTGAACAGTTGAAAACTGTTATCAAGAAATATGAGGGAATCAATGCGCAATTGACCCCAATTTATTCAGCCGTCAAATTTCAAGGCGTTCCAGCATATCGGCTGGCTCGAGCTGGAAAAGAAGTTCACAGGAAACAGCGTCAAATCATCATTGATGAATTAACACTTCTCGATACTGGTATGTTTCCAGAAATACGGTTACGAATACAGTGTTCTAAAGGAACATATATTCGTACTCTGGCAGATGATATGGGACTGGATCTTGGTGTTGGTGCACATATGACACAATTGCGGAGAATCGCATGTGGCTCAGTGTTTACCATGGAAAATATCAGCAGTATTGACGCATTGCGTGATAAACAAAATTTATTGCGGCTTGATCCGCTAGATCTTCTTTCTCATTTACCAACCTTGTCTGTAAATGAGGATGAAATCGCTTGTTTAAGTCATGGCCAAGCCATCTCTGCGCATGAAATCCAATCGGATCTCATGACAGAGAATCAACAGGTCAAGGTGATTGATAAAAATAAGCGTCTGGTTGCTATTGGATGTATCACAATTAGTGAAGGCATAAAATTTAATCCTTTCAAAGTTTTCATATAGGAGCAACATGCTGACCAATGAAGAAAAAAAACTTATAGTTCAAAAATATGGCAAAGATGAAAAAGACACAGGCTCACCTGAAGTACAGATTGCTATCTTGACAGCCCGTATCAATTATTTGACAGGCCATTTTAAACAACAACCTAAAGATTTTGATTCAAGACGAGGCCTGCTCAAATTGGTTGGGCAGCGAAGAAGTTTGCTTGAATATCTGAAAAAAGGCAGTGTTGATCGTTACAGTACCCTGATTGAACAATTAGGGATTCGTAAATAAACAGCACTGTGCGGTAATCTCCGTAAAGTGTTTTGGTTTTGCTGATAAGTCCGGATCAGCGTTTATCTCAAGGAGTATGATTTCATGAATATTATTGAAACGGAATTTGCGGGAACAACCTTGTCTCTGGAAACGGGGAGAATGGCAAAGCAAACCAATGGTTCAGTATTGGTTAAATATGGTGAGACAACAGTACTGGTAACAGCGACTGCTGAAAAAGGAAATGGTTCCCAATCTGATTTCTTCCCACTATCGGTACATTTTGTTCAAAAAATGTATGCAGCAGGTAGAATTCCCGGGGGGTTCTTTAAAAGAGAAGGGCGCTTGTCCGATCAAGAAACGTTAACCTCACGTTTTATTGATCGACCCTTGAGACCGTTATTTGATCCAGCTTTTTTTGCGGAAACAGTCGTGGTTGCGACTGTCTTAAGCTATGATGATCAGAACGCTCCTGATGTTGCCGCATTGGTTGGTGCCTCTGCCGCCCTACTGATTTCAGATATTCCTTATTATAAACCAGTGGCAGGTATTCGGGTTGGATATGTTGAAGGTAACTTTGTCGCCAATCCAACATCAGAGCAATTATTCATCAGTGAGTTGGATATTTTTATGGCAGGCTCTCGTGATGCGATTATCATGGTAGAAGGGGATGCCAAGCAAGTGAGTGAATCATTGGTGCTGGATGCCATATTATTTGGCCACGCACAAATACAACCACTGATTGACGCTCAGATGGAGCTTGCAAAGATCTGTGGAAAACAAAAACGAGTGCTTGAGCCTAAATCTGTAGATGTCGGTTTAAAGACAACCGTTACAGAGTTTGCGATTGAAAAGATCCGCAATGCACTTGCCATTAAAGAAAAACAGGAACGTTATGCCGCAGTAGATGCTGTTGTTGCAGAAACACTGACTCATGTGCTCGGCGAATCAAGAGACGATGCCTCTGTTAAAAACATCAAAGGTTTGATTGAAGATCTGAAAAGCCAAGAAATGCGTGGTAAAATTTTGCATGAGCAAATTCGCATTGACGGACGAGGCCCCAGAGACATCAGAAAAATCACATGTGAAACCGGTGTCTTGCCACGAGTCCATGGATCCGCATTGTTTACGCGAGGAGAAACACAGGCTCTGGTTGTCACTACGTTGGGAACAAAAGAAGATGAACAGATGATCGACAGTTTGTCTGGGGTTACATATAAAAATTTTATGCTGCATTATAATTTTCCGGGTTTTTCAGTTGGTGAAGCAAAAGCACCAAGAGGCCCAGGAAGACGCGAAATTGGCCATGGCTTTTTGGCAGAACGCGGATTGGCAACCTCCATTCCTCCACGTGAAAAATTTCCATATACCATTCGCCTTGTGTCAGAAATTCTTGAATCGAATGGTTCCTCTTCAATGGCCACAGTGTGTGGAGGTTCCTTATCAATGATGGATGCAGGAATCCCCATCTCAGTACCGACAGCCGGGATTGCAATGGGATTGATCAAGGAAGGTGACAATACTGTTGTGCTTTCAGATATCTTGGGGGATGAAGATCATCTGGGTGATATGGACTTTAAAGTCGTAGGAACTGAACAAGGGATCACCGCATTGCAAATGGATATCAAAATTGAAGGACTGGACAAGGCTACAATTTCGTCAGCATTGGAACAAGCCCGTGAAGGTCGACTTCATATTCTTGGTATCATGAATGAGGCTATTCATCAGCCCCGAGCAGGACTTTCCAGTTATGCCCCTCGTTTTGTGACACATAAAATTTCACGAGAACAAATTGGTAGTATCATTGGTCCTGGTGGAAAAATCATCAAAGGCATCGTTGAGAAAACAGGTGCTAAAATATCTGTGGATGATGATGGGGTTGTGCATATCTCCTCCAAAGATCATACAGCGGTAGATTCAGCTCTGGAAGAAGTCTTGGCACTGACGCGTTCAGTAAAAATCGGAGAGGTTTATACTGGACCTGTGAAGCGTGTTACTGATTTTGGTCTTTTCGTTGAGATATTTACTGGCACGGAAGGTCTGGTTCATATTTCAAATCTTGCTGAAGGCAGGGTACGTTCAGCTTCAGACATTGCTAAATTGGGCGACAGCGTTACCGTTAAAGCTATTGGCTTTGATAAACGTGGCAAGCTTCAACTGAGCATGAAAGACGTCTAGTCTTTTAATGGAGAAACTATACCGGTTGTATGGTTTCTCCTTCATACGCTGGATGATAATTCACTTAAAATATCAAAAGTTCTTTCCCAATTTTCATCGCCTTGATTCAGGGCAATCGTTCCATGCAGAATACCATATCGTTTTTGAAATGGATCATGCACATAACGTTCTTTGAAAATCATGATGGAATTTAGAATATCCCCATAATTTTTCCCTGCAAGCAGGCAGTAAAGCATTTTAACATTAAAAGGCGCCTCGCTACGTGCTAATTGTACCAATCCATCAAGGGTTGGTGAAAATTCCAGGTCACTTCCATTGCTGATATTCTTAAGCAGTAAAACCATATCTACATTAGTGGTATAACCTTCCTGCAACATCCTGGTAGCATTGATTTTGAATTTTTCAGCCAGATCAGCAGAGTTTTCATTATAGATCTCCCACAACAATTTGTTACACCCCATGGTTTCCAGTTGCTGATCATCCAAAGTCTTGACCCACTTTACTTTAAGCCAGTTGCCAAACAGTTGATAGGATCCATTGGTATTTTGCTTGAACTGCATAATGCCATTGTTGTATTGCTGTGCATAGGTTTGTGCCATTTTCTCAGAGACACTGACTATGACACGGATTGGCACATCAAAATCGACTCGGCCCTTTAAAACCAGCATTGCGCCATTTTCATCCAGTGAATGAGGAGAAAATTGTTCATATGTGGCGCCAACCCCCCGCATTGTTCGGACAGTCATGGTGACACCAGGAATCATTTCAATGGAGTTTCTTGTGCGAACACTCATGCTCACCATCTGATAAGGTGGATTAAAAAGATAGCTTTCCAGGAACAACGTAAAAAAAGCAGATCTGATATATTGAGGATGTCTTTGGATTCAACGACATGAGGGATCAGGATATTTTTCAAATTCATGATAAACCTGTGTTTTTCATCCATTGAGGGTCGTGGATGAATTAACGGATTGAATCATTTGGTTCGTGTTCCAACCTTACAAACATCAAAATCATGTCAAATACAGGTATTCCGAAAAATCAGACCGAGACTACACTGAACGAGAGGAGATGCAAGAAATTTATTATTTTTCTAAATTCAGGCATCCTGATGTTTCCTTGGCTGGAATCGCAAAAAATCGTATTTTATATTTCTGCTTTGAAAAATTTGTCATGAATAACGGACATCCCTAAAAAAGATTGGAAAAGATGTACCGGAATTGTTATTGAATTTTATAAGGCATCTCGCTTCATGTTTTTTGTGCATAATTGAACTATCCGGTTGAATCAGTCCCTCAAGGAGAACAATGAATTCTGCTCTAATAAAAAGAAGATGGATGGCACTCATCCTGGGATTACAGATCCTCATATTACCTGGATGTGCTGAAGACGAAGGCAGCACAACATGTAAGGACAGACTCAACCAAAAACAGTATTCCAGTGTTGCGAACGACAGGCGTTGTTCTAATTATGAACGGGCAAGCGGATACCTGGGCATGGCTGGTTTTGGATTTGCCCCTTTTCTGGATGCTCGTGGAAACCAGAATTTTAGCAGGATCATGGGCTTGAGTGAATACGATGGTGTCCACAAGGATCTGGATGGATGGAAAAGCGATACTGGCGTGTTAAGACCGTATGAAGAAGCCATGTGTCTGGTCGGTCCTCAAAAACTGGTTGATTCCTTGGTAGATCAGGAAAAATGTTCTGTTTCAGGATATCGAAAAAATGAGACATCTCGATCCAGGTTAGATATTGAAATTTTTATTTTTGGAATTCTGGGGGAACTGGCCTTAAGAACTTTTGGTGAACTGGATAGAGATCGCAACGGTGAAATATCATCCACTGAACTTGGCATCTTCCGTGAGGCTACCGCTAATATTGACCTGGAAACCGCTAATACGGCCGTTTTCAGTTCGGATACAACCATATTTCAGGCACTAACAGACAGCTCTGTTTATATGGTTAAACTGGGAGCCTCCTTTTTTGGATTACTGCCCAAATGCCAGGATATGAACAATAGTTTTTCCGGGATTTTACCATCAAATTTTGACAAGGACGGGTCTTCCTTCACATGCCTTAATCTATTGTTAAGCGAATTGGTTCCAATTGTTAAAATTGATGAAGTCACCCGGATTTTCACTCAAGAATCCGGTCAAAAACTTTCCAGTGTATTTGCCCTGACCTCAACATACGCAGAAAGAGCCGCACTGATGCGCGAAGATCTCATTACTCTGGGATTCACACCTGAAAAAGACTTCCTGGATTTGATGGATTCTGTCGTCAGTGATATGGATAATGGTGGAGAATGCCTTAGCGAAGATAACCTGGGGATTTTCAGTGTGCTTTCAGAAATGGGCAAGACCGCGGCAACAGGCAGTGATGCTTTGAAAGAAAAGAATCTTCTGAAACTTACAACGCTAAAAGGGTTACGTAGTGTGATCGATGTCCAGCAACTTATAGACAATAGCTGTCCTAAGCTGTTTCAAAATTTTTGTGACACGATCACACACGTTCGAATGATTTATAAAAAAAGTGATGGAAGTTATACTGATTTCTATCCTGACGCCATTGAAGACCGCATACGTATTCCGCTCAATGTATTTGGAAAACTTTCAAAGGGCGAACCTGTAAAAGACGATGAGATCATCACGTTCCAGGAATTGATGTGTTTCGATTCAGATGCATTCTTAAATAATCTTGAATAATCTCGCACAGGTCAGTCTGTCGCTTTTTTCATTCGGGCTGCCGCACTTTGCCGCTCCGTAATAGGAAGAATCCTCTTCCGTAGACGAATGTTTTTAGGCGTGACTTCAACCATTTCGTCTTCCTTGATGAATTCAATCGCCCATTCCAGCGTTATGGGCAGCACAGGGGTCAGAATCACATGTTCATCTTTTCCAGTGGCTCGCATGTTGGTGAGTTTTTTGCCTTTGCAAGGATTGACATTCAAATCTGAATCGCGGTTATGCTCTCCAATAATCATGCCCTCATACACAAGCTCACCCGGTGTCACAAACAGAATTCCCCGTGGCTCCAGATTGAATAACGCATAGGCAATCGCCTCGCCCTGACGGTCTGAAATGATAGAGCCAGCAATCCTGGTGGTAAAATTCCCTCGAAATGGTTCATATCCGACAAACATGGTATTCAACAAGCCAGTACCTCGGGTATCTGTCAGAAATTCATTTCTAAATCCAATCAATCCTCTGGCGGGAATATTAAACTGAGCCCGGATGCGTCCTGTGCCATGATTGACCAGATTTACCATGCGTCCTTTGCGGAAAGCCAATTTTTCGGTAATAACCCCGAGATAGGCATCATCACAATCAATATATACTTCTTCAATAGGCTCTAGTATTTGTCCATTTTCTTTTCGATAAATCACCTCAGGACGTCCGACAGTCAGTTCATAACCTTCACGACGCATGGTTTCGATCAGAATAGCCATTTGCAGTTCACCACGCCCTTTTACCAGAAAGGCTTCCGCGTTTTCCGTTTCTTCAATTTCCAGTGACACATTCTTGAGGGTTTCTTTATGAAGTCGATCCCTGATGCGGGTGATTTGGGTATATTTGCCTTCACGACCTGCAAATGGCGACGTATTGATGGTAAACCTCATGGAAACAGTTGGCTTGTCAACTGTGATTCGTGGCAACGCTTTTGGTTGTTCTGCCGTACAAACGGTGTCGCCGATATGAATATCTTCAATCCCGGATAAAATTAAAATGTCTCCAGGTTGAACGTCTTCGACCTCAGCCATTTTAATACCTTCATATGTTTGTAATTTCGACACTCTCAAAGAGATCTGTTTTTTTTCTGAAATGCACACCATGGATTCATTTTTATGGATGTGTCCATTGATTACCCGACCGATAGCCAATCGGCCCAAATATTCAGAATAACCCAAATCGGATACCAACATCTGGAATGGTGCCTCTGAATCATAGGAGGGCGGAGGAATCCTCTGGCAAATGGTTTCAAAGAGCGGGATCAAATTATTTGAGTCATCTTCCATCCGGTGTTTGGCCATGCCATCGCGTCCTATGGCATAGAGGACAGGGAAATCAATCTGATCTTCACGTGCATCGAGATCAATAAACAAATCATAAACTTCATCCAGGACTTCCTGAATTCTGGCATCTTTCCGATCAACCTTATTTATGATCGTGATCAGACTCAAATTGAGTTCCAAGGCTTTTTTCAGAACAAATCGAGTCTGGGGTAACGGTCCTTCTGAAGCATCAACCAACAAAATAGCGCCGTCTACCATACGGAGAGCACGTTCCACTTCTCCACCGAAATCCGCATGCCCGGGAGTATCCAGAATATTGATTTTAATATCATTCCACCAGACCGAACAGTTCTTTGCGGAAATAGTAATGCCCCGTTCCCGTTCCAGATCCATATTATCCATCACACGTTCATTGACTTCCTGGTTGTCTCGAAAGGTACCACTTTGTTTGAATATCTGGTCGACCAGTGTGGTTTTTCCATGGTCTACGTGGGCAATGATTGCGATATTTCTTAATTTTTCATTTCGGGTGATCATATATCCTTAGCTTTAAGTTTTGGAAAAAACGTATGTATCTTGGCCAAATTATTCTGAAACATTCCAGTTGAGACCAGTTTTCACAAACGTGCAGGCGCATCATATGACCAAAGGCAAATCATCGTCAAGGCCACATCCCTGTAAAATCATGAATTATCGATTCTGAAGCATAAAATTGAGGGAGGAAATGAGAATACTCTGGAGCAAAATTTTGAGACACTGAACAGGATGGTAAGAAGAAAAATCGGGGTAAAACGACACTGAATTACTGAACCGGCACCAACAAGACTTCATCGTTGCTGGTGCCGTCACCTATCTGCCAATTAGGCTGTCAGATGCTGTTCTATCCAGTCTTTCAGATTCTGGTCCTTCTCCAGTTCTTTCTGCAGAAGTTCCGCCAGGGATTGATGCTGTTCATTCATGCTGTTGATGAATGATTGCGTCAAATAGGAAAGTTGCTTTTCATCAATCTTTCCTTGTGAATATTGGACGGCTTCCAGGATCATCAGACGAAAATGCTTGGTATGATGATGTTTGTAATGCTCAAGCGACATCTGCCCATCCACCATAGTGAAACTAACTGGATATTCCTTGGGATGCAGCATGACAAAAAAGAAATGCCACACCACAATGGCCAGTGTTGCCAGAATCGCTTCATAGAAATGAACAATTTCGCTGATTTTTATGACCCATGAATAGGGAATCCATTGGCTGAACAAGGTCGGATTCCACAGAATGATACCGGTCAATCCCATGATCATCGTTCCCCAAATGAGTGCCCAATATTCTGCTTTTTCCATATAATCAAAGTTGCCATACTCCGGCGGTTTCTTTTTCAAATGCAAGTAATACAACATATTATTCAGAAAATCGGTCATATCACTCACAAGGGGGAGCAACTGACGAAGTCCTTGTCTTCCGCGTGGTGTAAACAGCATATAAGCAATATGGTAAAATCCCAGCAAGAGCATGACGACACCCGCAATGCGGTGTACCTCCTTGCGAATCGGTTCAGCCAACCCAAACCATTGAAAGATCCAGTTTTCTGGAAATTTCAGTGTAAACCCGGTGAAGACCAGGACAAAGAAAGACAGCACCAGGAGCAGATGCTGAATAATTTCATTTCGATTAAAACGGGCAATTCTAATTTTGAGTTTGTCCCGTTTGCGTTTTTCTCTGATTTCATGAATAAAAATAATCATATTGTGCAACAGCATCCCGCCAATGACCACAAAGATCATCGAAACATAGAGTTGCCTCACCCAGTATTCAAGTGTCTCCGAGGCCGGTGATTCAGTTTTGTGAGAATAATTTCTGGAAAATTCCACGGTGGCGTCCTTGTGGCAATTTTGACATGTCTGCGTGACATTCATAGGACTGACACTGGAATCCTTATGCTCTTTGGGTAAAATTTTATGTGGATTGTGGCAATCAATACAATAAGCCGCGGATTTGTCGCCTCGTGTTGTGGCCAAGCCATGGTAACTGTCCTGATATTGAACAGCGGTACTGTTGAGCCCATATCTTGACAACAGTTGCGGATTTTTATGACAGTTGATACAGGTCTCTTCCTGAATTTTTTTCACTTCCGCCCCTCGTGAAGCGGTATTGAGTTCCTGTATCTCGTGCTCATTGTGGCAATCATTACAGACTGGAGCATGACGGTCTCCTTTTTTTGCTCTGATCCAGTGAATCGAGGCCTGATACTCTTCCGTAATTTTCTGATGACATTCCCCGCAAGTATCGGGAACATTAACGCTGGCAATTGAAGAACCTGGTTGAACGCGGTTTTTGATATCATGGACACCATGACATTTCACACAGGTAGGTGCTTTCAACTCGCCTTTGTCATTCAGATCCGCTTTTGCCATCAACATGCCGTGGATCGATTGGTCATAGTTTTTACAGCATGCTTTGGACAGCGAATAGCGTTGAATGATAGCGGGATCCTCATGGCATTTGCTGCAAGTCCGGGCAAGATGATTTGGCGAAACAGGGCTTTCAGGATTCTTTACATCCAGAATTTTATGGACACCATGGCAACTGGTGCAGAGAGCAGCATCACCGATGCCCTCCATCAATGAAATTCCATGAACACTGTCTTTATGTTCCAGCGCGGCATTTTTGTGGCACATATCACAGTTGGATTTTTGTAAAAAGGTCAGATCCTTTTCATGTTCCTTCAGATTTTCAGTGATATAGATATGACAATCCACACAGGCTAATTTACTGTGTGGTGTATCTGCCAACTCGGCATGATAATCCTTTTTGTCATGGCACTCAGTACATTTCTCATCAGGAATATAGGGCAACGAATGATAGTTCTGCGTCAACATCATATTCTCGTGACAGGACGAGCAGTAATTCTCGAAATGATCCTCTACCTCTTCGTTGAGCTCAATGTCATGTGCGTTATGGCACGTAGCGCAGTTAGGAATATCTTCATCCGTAAAAGAAGCCATGCGCCGATGAATGTCAGTCTGGGTTTGTGTCACCTCATCTTCATGACATTCCTCACAATTCGCAGGTTCCAGAGGGGTATCTTCATCGTGGTCCGTGTCACCATCCAAGTGACATTCCAGACAAGCAACATCTTCATGAACCGCCGAAATCTTCTCAATTTTTTCATGACATTCCATGCATTTATGAGATTCCCCCTTCAGATCTTCTGCCCAAAGGACGGCTGGAGACAAACACAAAAACACAAACAGGATCACAAAATTTTTCTTGGACACAAAACTTCTCAGCGGATGTTAGAACCTATAAAATACGATAAACAGGATTTCAGGACCGGAAATAACAAAACAGAAGGGGAAGAGCAAGAGTTGTATTTGGCGCAGATGGATCGTTGCGATCTCTATGCTTTATCTTCGTAGGCCTGCTGCTATGTAGAGAAAAGGTCGGATTATTATTATCTTGATATGTCACCTATTCCCTAATAGGTGAGCCTCACCTTCATTTATCACTTATCATCTGTAGCTCTTTATTACTCGACAGTGGTAAGTTCTCAGCTTTCCGTTCTCAGTTTTTTGAAATGATTGAAATTATTATGATTTTTATATAAGTCTAAAAGTTTCTTTGAAAGTTTGATGTTTAGGAAATTTTTAATTTCAATGACTTACAAAAAGCTGAAGGCTGATAACTGAAAATTTACAACTCTTGAGTTTATTAGCAAGTCCTGAAAAAAGGCCATTCCTTTTAAATTGACTCAAATTATACAAAAATATGAAATACTGTAAATTTATTGTAAGTGTTGGAATTATACTGTTGATGCTGTCATCAACGGTGTGGGCTTCAGACAACCAGGTCTGCCTTGACTGTCATGAAGGTGATGACTCCGATGTTTTTCTCCTGCCCTTTGAACGACCTGCCGCGGCGGCAATGAACAAAGAGAAGACCGATGATGAAGAAGCACCTGAAATTATTCTCTCAAAATTCACCGAATCGGTTCATGGCAAAAAACAATGTATCGATTGCCATACAGACGCCACCGAAGATCATGAGGAAAATGATGAACCGCTGAAAAAAGTGGATTGTGCGGAATGTCATAAAAAAGAACTGGTAAAATTTAAAGAGAGTGTTCATGGCGAAGCGGCACTCAAACGCAAAGATCGATTCGCACCAACCTGTTATTCTTGTCACGGAAATCATTACACCCTTCCCAGCACCTCTCCACGATCATCAACCTATGTCATGAACATTCCAGCGACGTGTGGAAACTGTCACAAGGAAGGGACTCCCATGACAGAATCGCATGAGTTTGAACAAAGCAACGTGTTCGAAAATTACTCCATGTCACTTCATGGGACGGGATTGTTCAAACGTGGATTAACGATTACAGCGGTTTGTACCAATTGTCATGGCACCCATGACATCATGAATCACAAGGATCCCAAATCGAAAATCGGTAAAAAGAACATTGTCGCGACCTGCCTGCAATGTCATGGACAGATTGAAAAGGTTCACGACAAGATTATTAAGGGACAACTATGGGAACATGAACCTGGCAAAATTCCAGTGTGTGTGGAGTGCCATTCGCCTCACAAAGTCCGTAATGTTGTCTATGAAGATCCCATTACTGATAAAACATGTCTGTCCTGTCACTCCGATCCTAACCTTCAAATGACTAGAAGTGGTCGGACTATATCTCTGTATACCGATGAATCCCAGTTAAAGAAATCCGTCCATTTCGAGCAGTCGTGTGTGAAGTGCCATTTCGATGTCAATCCTGCCCGTGATCCGGTCTGCAAAGAATCAAAATCTGTGGATTGTTCCGTTTGTCATGCTGAACCTGTGAAGAATTATTCTGAAGGAATTCACGGAAAGCTTTTGGCAGATAAGGATAAGGATGCCCCCTATTGTACCGACTGTCATGGTACTCATGGGGTTCTATCGAAACATAACCCGAATTCACCCACTTTTCCCGAGAAGGTTCCTGAATTATGTGGTGGATGTCATAAGATGGGACAAAAGGCCGCTAATAGAAATCATTCCACTGAGACAGATATACTTGGAAACTACACGGCCAGTATTCACGGAAAGGGATTGTTTGAAAGCGGGCTGCTCGTAACAGCTACGTGTCAGAGTTGTCATACTTCCCACAAAGAACTTCCGGCGGATGATCCTCAATCGACGGTTAATCCGAAAAACGTGGCTGCAACTTGCGCGAATTGCCATTACAGAATCAATGAACGACTCAAGGATAGTGTGCATAGTCCGGATGTCACTAAAACAGACGCCCAATTGCCTACCTGCAATGACTGTCACTCTTCACATACGATCAAGCGAACGAATCTTGATGATTTCAGGCTTGGAATCATGAATGAATGTGGTCAGTGTCATGAAGCTCTGACAAAGAGTTATCTGGAATCTTATCATGGCAAAGTTTCAAAACTGGGAATCGGGAGAGCCGCCAAATGTAATGATTGTCACGGTTCCCATAACATGTATCCGAAGTCAGATCCGCGTTCAACGCTTCATCGTGATAATATCGTGGTAACTTGTCAGAAATGTCATCCACACGCTAACGAAAATTTTGCCAGTTATCTCCCTCACGCAACCCATGATGATAAGGAAAAACATCCGGAACTCTATTATTCCTATTGGTTTATGACGATTCTTCTGGGTGGAACAATGATCTTCTTTGGTCTCCATACCTTGCTTTGGGGAATTCGGTCAGTAATTCATGGCGCAACACATCGTCGAAGAAAAGAAGACCACGATCCAAAAATGAAAGGGAAATTCGTTCGTAGATTCAAACCAATACAAATGGTGCTGCATTTATTAATAATCATCAGTTTCCTGAGTCTCGCAGTCACAGGAATGACGTTGAAATTTTATGATATCCCGTTTTTCGCAAGTATATCACACATGCTTGGCGGACCAATTACGACTGGGATCATTCACAGAATCGGAGCCTTCATCACTCTGATCTACGCGGCTATCCATCTGTATATGATTATCAGAGGTTTTATTCGCCGTGAATTTACCGTGAAAGGTCTTCTCAAAGAGGAATACACGATGGTGCCGTTGATGCGTGACTTGCGAGAGATGAAAGCAAACATCCTCTGGTTCATTGGCCTCGGCAAGAAACCAGAGTTTGGGCATTGGACCTATTGGGAAAAATTTGATTACCTTGCCGTATTCTGGGGAATCGCCGTCATTGGTTCAACCGGTTTGGTATTGTGGTTTCCAGAAGTGGCAACCATCCTTCTTCCTGGCTGGATGATCAATGTCGCGACGATCATTCACAGTGATGAAGCGTTACTCGCCAGTGCGTTTATATTCACCATTCATTTCTTTAACTCCCATTTCCGACCAGGAAAATTCCCAATGGATCCTGTTATTTTTACAGGAGTTGTGCCTCTGGAAGAGTTTATAGAGGAACGTCCACGTGAATACCAACAAATGGTTGAAAAGGGTGAACTGGATAAAAATATCACTGGCTCATTGCCAAAATGGTATTTAAATATGGCCCATGTTGCGGGGCTTACGTTCCTGACAATCGGCATTGTTACGGTTATAGCTATTATCTATTCTTTGTTGCATTGATTGAGGGAAGAAATCCCGGTTTGACCGCAATGGCGTCGAACAGGCGATCTCCATGAAATAATATTCCAAGGAACGGCAAAAGAATAAGTTGTAAAAAGGTGCAGGCGAACAAAACGTTCGCCTCTACAGTATGGGCGTTGGCAGTGGTGAATCTTGAGTTCGTTCGACGCAATGGGATAGAATGTTGCGGAAACGTTCAAATGATAGGCTGTGGGGTATAATTGCGGGCGTGGGGGTATTGATTCATCAATTGTTCAACCTGATCAGCAAAGTGCATGACCTGTTGAGAAGAGGAAGCTACAAAATTCCGGGGATTATTCAAAATAGCCTGAATTTCACCCAGCGATAGCGGAAGTCGCGGGTCATTTGCCAGGCGTTCCGGCAAAGGATTATGCGTCATTTCACCGCGTCGCAGGGCATCAACCACCGCAATCGCGTTTTCTTTGATGGCTTCATGCGCTAATTCGCGTCCGCATCCTTTCTGCACGCAGGCCATCAAAATAGATGTTGTGGCCAGAAATGGCAAATGATAGGCCAGTTCCTGGGCAATGACCTGTTCATAAAAACCCATTTCCTTGAGAATGGTCATGAATGTTTCCAACTCTCCATCCATCGCAAACATGGCCCCGGGGAGCGCGACCCGACGTACCACAGAACAGGAAACATCGCCTTCGTTCCATTGATCGCCACTCAGCCCCATCAGCATGTTGACATAACCATTCAAAATACTGTGGAAACCATTGATGCGTTCAGAACTGCGTGAATTCATTTTATGCGGCATGGCGGAAGATCCCACCTGACCTTTCTGGAACCCTTCGGTAGCCAGACTTTGCCCGGCCATCAACCTGAGTGTTTTTGCAAAACTGGAAATTCCGCTACTGAGATGAAACAAACCGTGAACCGTTGCTTCATCCAGACTGCGTGGATAAACCTGCCCAACCGCGTTAAAACTGTTCTGAAATCCCAGATGCTTGCGAATATCCGATTCCAACTGGCGCAAGGCTGTTTCATTATCCTGAAGCAGAATGCGCTGGTCCAGTTGGGAACCCACCGCACCCTGGATGCCTCTTAACGGATACTGGGCCATCAGGCTTTCCAGTTGCCGAAAGGCCACCAGCATTTCCTCACCGAACATCGCCAGCCGTTTCCCCAGGGTGATGGGTTGAGCTGGTACATTGTGGGTGCGTCCCACCATCATCAGGTCACGGGTTTTCTTGCTCCACTCTGCCAGCATTCCCAACGCCGCAATATATTTGACACGGATAATTTCAAGAGACCGGAAAACCTGCAACTGCTCCACATTATCGGTCAAATCACGGCTCGTCATGCCTTTGTGAATGTGCTCATATCCCGCCAATTCACAAAATTCTTCAATCCGGGATTTGACATCATGCCGCAGAACTCGTTCTCGTTCGTTGATCCGGTCAATACGAATGTCATGCTTCACCCGTTCATAGGCCTCAATGGCTTCCTGTGGAATATCAATTCCCAACGATTTCTGAGCTTTCATCACCGCGATCCAGAGCTCCCGTTCCAGCAAAACACGACCTTCCTGTGACCAGATGTGGCACATTTGAGGACTGGCATAACGAGAAGCAAGAATATCAGGAATCACAGGTTTGGCAGAAGACATGGCTAAAACCCCACTCGATTGCGCGCCCGGTCAAGAACAATTCTGGCCACTTGACGTGCCTTGTCTCTTCCTTGTTCGAGAATACCGTCCAGACGCGACTGGTTGTTGATTAAATTGAAATAAATATCACGGGCCGGTCCCAACTCCCGATTGATGACTTCAAAACAAGCCTGTTTGGCTTCGCCGTATCCCATGTTGCCGTTGCGATAGCGTTGTGCGAGCGCTTCCTGTTCTGATTTATCAGCAAACAGTTTGAACAGGCCAAACACATTACAGGTTTCAGGATCTTTGGGTTCTTCGACTGATTTTGAATCGGTCACAATTTTCATGACCGTTTTCCGTAATTGTTTTTCTGTGGAAAACAGAGGAATCGTGTTGTCGTATGATTTGCTCATCTTGCGGCCATCCAGGCCGGGAATCGTGGCGACATTGTCTTCAATCAGCGGTTCAGGGATCACAAAGGTTTCGCCGAAAATATGATTGAAACGCAGGGCAATATCACGCGTGATTTCCAGATGCTGTTTCTGGTCTTTTCCCACAGGCACCAGTTGTGACTCATACAGAAGAATATCTGCGGCCATCAATACCGGATAAGAAAACAGGCCATGTGTTGCTTCTTTGTTGTTGGCAATCGAATCTTTATAGGCATGGGATCGTTCCAGCAACCCCATCGACGTCACACAAGACAGCAACCAGGTCAGTTCCGTCACTTCCGGCACATCCGACTGACGAAAAAGTACATGCGTGTCAATGTCCATTCCCAATGCGGTGAAAACCGCCACCAGTTCATAGGTGTGAGCCTTCATCTTGACTGGATCATGCAAACTTGTCAGCGCATGGTAATCTGCGATGAAATAAAAAGCTTCGTGGGATTGTTGGAGTTTGAGAGCGGGCTTGAGCATACCCAGGTAATTCCCCAGATGAGGATTACCTGTGGGTTTGATGCCCGTGAGCGCACGGTGACGTTTCATCAGGAGGCAGGAATGATGTTGATGAATTTGCGGTCATTTTGTTTACGGGTGAATTCTACCACACCGTCTGCCAGTGCAAACAAGGTAAAATCACGTCCGGTTCCTACATTTTTACCAGCATGGAACGTAGATCCCACCTGTCGAACAAGAATGGTTCCCGCTTTCACGGTTTGTCCTCCAAAACGTTTTATTCCACGGCGTTTGCCGGCGGTGTCGCGTCCGTTACGACTGCTTCCACCTGCTTTTTTATGAGCCATAACACCTCTATTTACTCGATTGAATTATGCTTGAATAGATTCAACTTTAACGATTGTTTTTTGCTGGCGATGTCCACCGTGTTTACGATATCTTTTACGGCGTCTTCGTTTAAAGATCCGTATTTTGTCGTCCTGTGTGTGTTCTACGATAGTTCCTTTAACAGACACGCCGTCCAACACTGGGTGTCCGACTTTAATGGCACCGCTGTCATTGAGCAGAAGAACCTGGTTGTTTTCATAGGCACTTCCCGGCTCGGCCTGAATTCTGTCCACTTCGACAGTTACTCCGGCTTCAACCTGAACCTGACGTCCCCCTGCATGAATAATTGCGTACATGATGTGACTCCTGAACCTTGAACAAAAGTAAGAAAAGGAGTTGATAAGATCAACTTACCTGATATGAGAAACCAAGCTTGATACACTGACAAACTGGACATGACAAGTTTTTTGTTCACTATTTTTTAAAGATGATTTTATGAAATTTTCCAGAATGAATTCCTTCCTGGCTCCCTTAAAAAATCCCGATGAAGATTATTTGCATCCCTGGATTTCCACGCTCGCTTATGAGCAGATCCAGCAGGTTCGCAAGGAACGGATACCGTGGCTCAAACGCAAAAGTTCTGAACTTTTTTCTGAAGCACTCGAAAGTCTGCCATCTCTTCAAACACAACATTTTTCCATGAATCAGGATGTGGTCACAATTGGACATTCAGCGGAACTTTCCGCCTATGAAAAGGATGTAGTGATTCAGGCGTTAAAAACAATGATGCCATGGAGAAAGGGGCCTTTTGAAATTTTTGGTACTTATATTGATTCAGAATGGCAGAGTTACCGTAAATGGAACAGGGTTTTACCCCATATTGGCGATTTGAAGGATAAAATCATTGCGGATATCGGCTGTAACAATGGCTATTACATGTTCCGTATGCTGGAACACCAGCCGAGGCTTGTGATAGGGATGGACCCCAACGCCCGGTATTGGTTCATGTTTCACCTTCTTCAGCACTTTGCCAGGCAGGACACCCTGCGTTTTGAATTGCTCGGAATTGAACACATGGGATTGTTCCCGGAATTTTTTGACGTTGTTTTTTGCATGGGGATTCTTTACCACCACCCAGACCCCATTGGCATGCTTCAGCGTATTTTGTCCTCACTCAAACCCGGAGGCCTTTTGATCGTTGAGTCACAGGGGATTCCTGGAACAGAAACCATCGCGCTGTTTCCTGAAAACCGTTACGCCAAGGTTCCCGGAACCTGGTTTGTTCCGACAGCTTCCTGCCTGAAAAACTGGATTCACCGGGCAGGATTTCGACATGTAGAACTGTTTGATCAGCACGACATGACTGCGGAAGAACAACGTAAAACCGAATGGGCGCCCTATGAAAGCCTGGAAGATTTTCTGGACCCGGAAAATCCCTTGCAAACGGTTGAAGGTTATCCGGCTCCACTGAGATTTTATGTCAAAGCCATAAAACCGATGCGGCCCTAAACCGATCTTCCTGAAAAAAGACCAATAGTTTTGGGCTTTGTCGGCTCAAAGCTCAAAGCGCTGAAAGAACTCTGAGATCATCACCATGCTTTTTTGTCACCCATTTGTAAAGACCACCTGATGAGGTATTGTCTCTTTGCACTTTTGTGTTAAAACTCTCATAAACAAATTCCGGTTCCTGACAGGCAACGTCAGAATAACGCAACATCTGGAATCTTCCGCCAACTTTTTCAATCAATTTTGTGCAATACAAGCCTCTTGATCTGACACAACAGTTGATACGGCTCAACACCATCAATCCTCCGGGCAAAGAGCGGGAATGCGCTCGCTTTCTGGGGGAGTTGCTGGGCAAGAATGGATTCCGCGTCAGGTATTATGAATATGAAGATTCCAGAACTTCTCTGGTCGCTTCTCTGGACGGAGAAGATGAAACTCCGCCGATTTGTTTTACCGGCCATCTGGACACGGTTCCTCTCGGAGAAAAAATCTGGCAGAAACATGCCTTGAGTGCTGAAACTGATGGTGACCGGGTCTTTGGACGCGGTACTACCGATATGAAAGGTGGCATAGCCGCCATGACTCTGGCCGCGTTACGACTTGCAAGGAACAAACAGCTCAGATCCGGCATGATGCTGGTATTCACCGCCAGTGAGGAAACAGGATGTGAAGGCGCTGACTATCTGGCAAACAAGCTTAGAGTGTTGGAAGAACCTGGAGCGATTGTGGTGGGCGAACCTACAGGTAATCTGCCGTTGATCGGTCACAAAGGCGGACTCTGGATTGAAGTCTGCGCTACCGGGGTGACAGCCCATGCGTCTATCCCACACCACGGGGTCAATGCCATCTATAAAGCCGCCGAAGCCATTCGTCAGCTCCAGCAATTTGATTTTGAGGTTCCAGCCCATCCGGTGCTTGGGGCGCCTACGCTGAATGTGGGTACGATCTCAGGGGGGCTCAATATGAACTCTGTGCCTGATCGGGCTACTTTGGGCATCGACATCCGGACTATTCCTGGGCAAACGCCGGAGAGTATTCTTGAAAAATTAAGAGCAACTCTGGGACCGGATATCATGATTCGGAAATTGCATCATGCCGATAGTATTTACACAGAACCTCAACAGGAATGGATGCAGTCCGTGTTTTCCATCATGAAAAACTATCTCCCTGCCGTTGATGAAACCAAAGCCGCGCCTTATGTGACAGATGCTTCCATTTTTAAACCCGCCCTGGCCTATCCTCCCACTGTGATTTTGGGACCGGGAGAAATTGAGATGGCCCACAAAACCGATGAATACTGCCATATCTCCAAAATTGAGATGGCTGTGGATGCCTATTTTGATATTCTTCGTGACTGGTGCCTCTAAGTCTCTGTCCCATAATGATAGCTTGAATTTATGACTATTCCGCGATACTTTCCGGAAAAGTCATGACTATTTCGGAATTTTTGTCGAAATAGTCACATCCACATTTCGTCCACTGTTTGGAACAATCATTATGGAAAGAGCACTGACGCCATATCTTAAAGAATACATGGACCGCAAAATCATTCTGTTAACGGGACCACGCCAATCCGGTAAAACCACCATTTCTAAAATGATCACTCCAGACTATGACTACTTGAACCATGACAATCATGAGCATCGATTGCTGATCCGTGAAAAGGCCTGGGATCGTAGCAAGGAACTGATCATCCTGGATGAACTGCACAAGATGAAAGATTGGAAAAGCTGGTTGAAGGGGATTTATGATACGGAAGGACTGACTCCCAAAATTCTGGTGACCGGTAGTGCTAAACTGGATACCTACCGAAAAATGGGAGATTCGTTGGCGGGACGTTATTTTCAATATCGTCTTCATCCCCTGGATATTCGGGAGATCAGTCAGATTGAAGGGAAGCAGGACCGAACCCTGACTCAGCAAATGATTCGCACGGGAGGTTTTCCTGAGCCCTTTCTTGAAGGCACTGAAACTTTTTACAATCGCTGGAAGCGATCCCATTCGGATATCATCCTGCGTCAGGATATGCTGGAACTGGAAAGTCTGCAAAATATCAGCACCATTGAAACCCTGATCCAGTTGTTGCGACAAAGGGTGGGGTCTCCTGTTTCATGGAATTCCCTGGCCAGAGATTTGGGGTGCAGTGACAAGTCTGTCAAAAAATGGGTCCAGATTCTGGAGGAAATGTATGTCATTTTTCAGATCCATCCCTTCCATCGCAATGTGGCGCGCGCATTGCTGAAATCACCCAAAATCTATTTTTATGATACCGGTCAGGTCTTGGGGGATTCTGGCAGTCAACTGGAAAATATGGTGGCATGTTCCCTGTTGAAGGAAATTCACTTCAGGCAGGACTGTTTAGGGCAGAACTACGATTTGAATTATGTACGCACAAAAAATGGACAGGAAATCGATTTTTTGATCACCCATGATGAAGAACCGGATACCCTGATTGAGGTCAAGTGGGCGGATGATCAACCTTCCCGACATTTTAAATTTTTCAGCCAATACCTTCCAATTCAGAGGCAGATTCAACTGGTTGAAGAATTGAACCGAGAAAAAACATATCCGGAAGGTCTTGAAATCCGCAAAGTCAACCACTGGTTGTCTGAAATGCCGTTTTAAAGAAGAGCTATGGTCATGAATTGCATTGGAGATCCGAGTTGCATGTTTCAATATTTGAGATCATATCGGCAGAAATGTGTAATTCATTTTAACTGAACCATGAGTGAACTATGGACTATATTAATGGTATTGGAATTGCGGCCGGAGTTTGTACGACAGTAGCCTTTGTGCCACAGGTTGTTCATGTGTGGAAGACGCGTTCCACACATGATATATCACTGGGAATGTTTGTTATTCTGTGTACCGGAATTGTTTTATGGCTGGTTTATGGTCTGCTGTTGATGGCCTGGCCCATCATTTGTGCGAATGGTATTACTTTGGTGCTGGCAGGGTGTATTTTATGGTTTAAATTGCGTTATGGCTGAACATCACAAGTTTTTCTGTTGCCAGGTCAGAAACAGCTTCATCAACAGTAAACTCCAGGGAAAGGCGTGAAAGAACAGATCAAACCAGTCGAGCGGTTTCACAAGTTCACCTCTGAACAGCATTTGTAATTTTTCCACAATATGTGGTGGAGTGAACGGAGCCAACCCAAGGGTCAGGCTGAAGATCACAAACATACTCAATGGAGTTTTGTTCATCCATTCCAAAAAATTTGCCATCATTAATACCTCTTTATGAAAAATTCTGAATCAAACTATCCTCAGTCTGTTTTGTGTTATTGTCCGCGTTGCGGAAGTTCATCCTTTGTATTTCAGAAGGATGATTCTTTCCTGTGCAATTCATGCCAGTTTCATTTTTATCCCGGCGCCTCCGCGGCTGTGGCGGCCATTATCCGGAACAACGAAGGAAAGATACTTTTCACGCTCAGGGCTAAAGATCCAGCCAAAGGAACTCTGGATCTACCCGGAGGATTTGTTTCGCTCATGGAAACCGCAGAAACGGCTTTATCCCGTGAGATCCTGGAGGAATTGCACCTCAAAGTGACACACCTTGATTATTTGGGGTCCTTTCCCAATCGATATCTCTTCAGCGGCATGATTTACTTTACCCTGGACCTTGTCTTTCTCTGTGAGGTTGAAGACTTGAAGCCACTTCAGGCGGCTGATGATGTGGCAGGAATCGTCTTTGAGGATCCACACCAATTATCCCTGGAACGTATCGGCCTGGAATCTATCAGAAATATTGTCAAATTTCTGAGCCAAACATCCTGATGTCATTCGTATTTTGAAATTTTTTGTTGCTCTGAACAAAAATAATAACCATCTGGAAGACGGCTGTAGTAGTGATTGACAGGCTGAGGCTCCCCATTCTTTCTGCTTCTCAGAACAATTTGGCGATTTTCTACCAGAAAATGTGTGACTGCCAATCGTTTGCACAGTAAATCAAGATCCACACTGATTTGTTTGTTATAGCCCTGATATATCAGGGGGTTTCCGGAGGATTCGCATCCTGCGGATATTCCTGCCAGCAAACAGATTACCACGACATATTTGATTATAGTCACTTTCATACCCTGACCATGAAAAGAAGTAAGTCCCATGAATATTTTGTGCGGTTGCACAAAATATATGGACAACACCCCCACAAGTCCAGTTCTCTTTGAAATGGTTGATCACTATTTTTTAGAAATTTTATCAACGGAAACAGCATGAAATGTGAAATTAATCCATGCTTTTGATCAGGGATTCACTGACGTCCCATAGCAATTTTGAGACATTGTCATTTTGTGACAATCGTCGAGGCGTCGCAACTTTTTTTCGTTTGAAATATTTTCCGCTCACACCGTCAACTTCTGGTGATGAAGCCAAATAAATCGATGTTTCCGCACCTTTTTCAGGGGTGATTAAGAAAGGGCCGGCAAGTTTAACCAGCCACTTGAATAGGCCTGATGTGTTGAGACCAAATCCTGTACGGATAACGCCAGGATGCAGGCAATTCACAGTAACCTCTGTCCCTTGCAGTCTTTTGGACAGTTCGTGGGTGAACAGTATATTGGCCAGTTTGGACCGGCCATAAGCCTCAAAATAGTTATAATATTTTTCACCCTGCAGATTGTCAAAATCCATGTTTCCCCGATGATGAGCCTCGGAGCTGACATTCACAATTCGGGCCGGAGCACTTTGTTTTAATAGATCCAACAGCAATGTAGTCAGCAGAAAATAGCCCATGTGGTTGGTGGCAAAGGTCATTTCCAGGCCATCTTCGGTCAATTGGCGTTCCGTCATGATCAGTCCGGCATTGTTGACCAGCAGATGCAGTTGGGAATGTTTTTGTTTGAACGATTCAACCATTTCTCTGATGGAACGCTGTGATGACAAATCTGCCAGCATCAACTCCACATCCTTGTTGCGACTCTGTCGGATGATCTCCAGTCGCGCCTGTTCGCCTTTTTCCGGGTTACGGCACACCATCACCAAATGTGCCCCCAGTTTGGCCAGTTCCAAGGCGGTGATTTGGCCGATACCAGAGCTGGCTCCGGTTACAATACAGATTTTTCCTTTCATGGATGTGTCCATAAATACTCCTGAGGGGTGGTAGGAAGTAGCCAGACTGCTGGCTTGAACTCAATTGTCTTCGTATAGTTCCCTGAGTTGATAAAACACCTGAATGGCCTCATTCAGCTCACGATCCAGTTTTTTCCATTCGTTGGAAGTGATTGTTTCGCCACCTTCACTCAGTTCATCCGTGACTTCAAGAAAGGCCCGGGAAATATCGCCAAATTCCTTGCCGGCCCGTATCATCAACCGGGCGGCATTCTCATGAGTCGCGTTCACTTCGGGTTTTCGGACCAGGATATAATTGAAATAGGTGGTAATCCATTCCAGTACCAACTGATTGTCCACTTTTTCCAGAATTTCAAAAAATGTCATTAATCCCAGTTTGTGCCGATCGTCAATCGGATTCAACTCTCCCATCAAGGTAGGATATGATTTATCCAGATAATCGGCGATGTTCTTGGGACCTGCGTCTTTTACCGCCTTATGAAGTAATGAGAATAATTCCTTTTGATCCTGATATTTCATAACGTTTTACTCAAATGATGATTTCAATACTTGATCAAATACACCACGTTGATGTTGAGCGGCCGGGTTTCATTGCCTCCACCTGTAATAGCGTCCGCCCAATTCCCCCACGTACCATCATAGCCTTTTTCGTCAGCTATGGGATTCAGCGCAATCCGTGTATGCGAACTAGCCCCTGTACCCGTTGTACCAAATGACAGAATCTTTTGCTTGACATAGACCGATTGTGGGGTCACAGCCTCTGGTTGCTTAGTGCCCACAACATCACCGGTGATCCCGTCCCCACGATCCGTGCGGGTCGCCCGGTCAGGATCCTTGGTCTGTCCGTCGGCCATGCCTCGCAAAAAATACCCTCGATAATCCGGTAAATTGAATGTAGTAGAACCATCACCGGAACCGTAAGTTGTGCCGATGGCAGTAAATAAATCCGCATAGGTCGTTCGACTGACAGCGCTACCTTCACAATAGAGCCAACCTGTGGGAGGTGTGGTGTTATGCCCAGGAACAGCGGATGGCATGATCAGGCCTGGAGGAAGACTTACATCTACTGCATGAACTTTTTTCCATTTGACACTGGAAGATCCTAATTCATAGGAATTGTCCGTAGCCGCAACGATATCCTGTGACTGGATTTTTCCCTGCATGTTGGAAGTGCCAACCACATCAAGTTTATACGCAGGTGATGTGGTACCGATACCCACGTTGCCGGACTTCACCTGAATCTGTGCCAGAAGCTCATTAATCGCGGTGAAGACAGCCGTGAAATTTGCATTGATTTTGGAAGAACTGATGACTGTTCCTGAGGTAAAACTATTCGCTGTGACACTGGTTGGTGTATCGGCATCGGTCCAGATTGCAAGAGTGAACGATGCTACCAGGATCCCGATGATGGTTGACGGAATATGGAAAAACCGTCTTGTTTTATGACTTTGTTCCAGATTGGAGAGTTTGGCCTCTAATTGTTCAAATTTGTTGGCAATTTCCCTGTTTTCCATAAATCCCCCTTTTTAGAAAATTCGTTAATCTCTTAGAAACTTCTCCCATCCACCGGAACCCGATTCAAGGTGGTAAGTTCAAGGCCTTCAAGACAACGGACATTGATGGCGGCAGTTTTGTTGCCTTTTTTGTCGGTTCCCAGCCCAAAGGGCGCACAGCCACATTTTGGACAGAACTGATGCTGGATCACATGTTTGTTGAAGGTGTAGGTGGACATGTCGCTTTCAGGTGTCATGATTTTGAGCTGATCCCGTGCGACAAACCACAGCAGATACCCTTTACGACTGCAATGAGAACAATTGCATTCCATGACTTTCTCAAAGTCGCCTTCTACCTCAAATACAATACCACCGCAGTGGCAACTTCCCTTGTGAGCCATCATACTCCTTGTATCAGACAGGTTTGTTTCATTTAGAAATAAGTCAGATGTCCCTGCAACAGTTTATGAAAAATTTTGTTGACCGGAGACTGATTGACAACGTTTTCACGGTAATGCTCGGCATCATCCACCAGTTTTTCAATCGTATGCTGAATGTCCAATGTTTTTTGTTGAATTTTTTCTTCTGTGTTCAATTCCTCCTGTGTCAGATGAATGGGTTTTCCGATCTTGAACACAATTTTTGTGGGGCGGAACACAGGAAGCTTGGGAATGAGCATGAAATCGAAAGTGGGGTCCACAGGTTTCATGATTTTTTCCACCAGCCATTTGTTGTGGGAGACAAACCAGGGAATGGATTGATCCACTCCATAAAATCCGATTGGGATGATGGGGACAGGATGTCCCTGAACCATTCGTAGAAATCCAGTATGAAAGTGATTGAAACGGTTTCTGACGTCTGTCGCGCCTACACCTTCCGGCATGATCAACACACTGTTCCCGGATTTCAGCAGATCAATACCGTTCTGGATTTTGGCGGGTTTGCATTGCAAGGCTCTGAACCACATTCCTGCCGGACCATTGGTAAACCCGGACCAGACGAGCGTTTTCAGTTTCTGGTCAGGATCAACAGTCAGCAGATACGATGCCCACAGATAAACCTCCAACCCGAAAAACGCGGTATGATTCATGACAAACATGCAATTGCTTTCAGCGCTATTGATCAGGTTTTCTTCACCGGTGACTTCCATCTGAAAATATTTGCGGGAAAATTCATGAAGGTATCGAGGCACACCAGCCTGAACCATTTTGTCCATGATCGACATAGTTCTCCTTAAAGTTAAAAAAAATCAATTTCACCAGCAAGTATTGAATCAATATCAATGGCTTCAGGTTCCTTGAATTCTTCAGGCGCCCAATGGAGATGAAACACAAATCGTTGATAAATAGAAATCGGCTCAAACTCATCTTTGGCATCATGGATCACATAACGGAAACAGAGTTGAGGGTTTTTGGAACCAAAAGAAATATATTTGCTTTCCTGATCCACAATGATGGGCACTTGTGACAACATCTGGCTGTAATCATGATCATGCGTAAAAAATTTTGATTTGAAGCGCCCCCAGATCATGTTGGTGACTTCTCCCAGCAAATTGTTCAGAATGGTCGAGCTGGTATCATTGGCTGGAAATGGAGTGCGTTCATTACGAATGAGTGAAGACAGTTTTTCTTTTTCGACTTGCAACAGCATGGACCCCCGACACCAATTGCTTTCAAGCGGAATCATGCTGAGAAGTTCGCCAAAAATCACACTGTCCTTGATGAGATAAGGCGCACAGGTAAATACTTCCACATCCTGAAACAGCATTTTCAAGGTTTCTTCAGAGATTTCTTCAATGCCTCGAATCAGTGCTTCCGGAAAAAAAATACTGAATAAATGTGTTTCAACCAGTTGCTTCAATTCCCCGGTGTCATTTCCTGAATAAAACGCGGATACGGCATTACGGGTTTTCGTATTGATCGCATCCAGCGTGTCAGCACCATTTTCATAAACGATGATCGGCAATTCAGGCCTGAGATTATGAATCAGTGTCAATGTGGCATAAAACACCTCCTGTTCTATGCCTATCGGCGATAACAGGAGCATACCGACATCCACATTGGATTTAACCACTTCAACAATGGTGGAAAAAGTTCGGACTTTCCATCCGGTCAAATTATTTTCTTCAAAAAAAGTTTTGAGTGGCTGGATATGAGTGGGATCATCATCAAAAAAGAGAATTTTTCCCCGGAGCATATTTTCTGACATAAGCAATCGCTGTAAGAAATTAACATTCAAGCATGAAGAAATCGGATTCAAGATGCGCCAAACAGCAAAATTTATATGAAATCCACGCTGTTCAAGGCATGAAAATTATCCAAAAAAGTAGTGAAAAGAAGTATGGCTGTCATTGCTGATTTTCGGGTCGACATTCAAGATCGCGATCACTTCTGTGCGGACCTGAGGTTTGACATTGATCACCATGAGATCTGACGAAACCATGATCTGGAACAGACCTCTGCCGGCACCACCTTTTTCTGTATTGAGCGATCCGGCTTTTCCCGCATAGCAGCTTTCCAGATAATCCAGAATCGTTTGCCGTGTCAAAGCGCCAAAGGGATCTTCAACAGAAATACCAATGAGAATGCCATCGCAGGCAAAACGGAATCTGGCATATTCAGCAGGTTTCAACTGGATTTGCTGGGTGCGGGGCAGGTGGTTATAGCGCATGCTTCCATCGGCATTGACCGGTGCGTCATAAACCGAATTCATGAGCAATTCTTCAGCAATCAGAACACATTTATCGGTAATACTCCGACGGATGCCCAATTGTTTGAGGTTGGCTTCCATCTGATTGGTAAGCTTGACACGTTCTTTGCTTCCGGTGATTTCAAATTCGCTGACATCCACGCCCCAACTTACATATTTTTCCAGGCCGAACAGATCGCCACTGATGAGTTTACTGACAGTTGTGATGATATTTTTGATGGTGAATGTTCGATCCGCATTATTTCTTGTGACGATATTGGAAAGAAAAGGATACTGTTTCAATATGGAAAGATAGACTGAAACATCTTCTGAGGTCATCAACAACGACAGTATTTCAGGGTCTTTTTTCATGGCAACGGGAATCAGATCCAGAAGCTCGGCATTGGTGCAAATGATATCATATTTTTGCTCATGAATCAGTTTTTCACCTTCTTCCATGCAAGACACAACATCCAGTTCCATGCCGGTGCCACGCAAGGCCATCTGTGCGAGAATCTGCTCCTTTTTATCAGATTCCGCAATCAACACCCGTTTGTTTCTAACCGCTTTCTCTGTCAGATATAAACTGTGAAAGGGCCGCAGGGACTCTTCCATTTCATACATTTGCCGCTGGATTTCGTGTCGAAGTTCCTGTGACTCTTGTGGTATCTGTTCGGACAGTGTGATGATATTCTGTTTCAGTGACGGGAACTGAATATCGCTCAATTTGTACATTTTCTGCAGAAATTGCTCTTTGGTCTGGTTCAGGTCTTCCAGTTTTCTATTGCTGGCAAGCAACTCCATATTCTGCTGTTCCAGACGTTGCCGGGAGACATTCAAATCCTGAGTTTTGGACAGAAGCGAGTCACTGATTTGTGCCTGAATATCAAGAGTCATTTTGAGGTCGATGGTTCGTTCATCAATAATCTTTTCAAGCAGAACCACAAAATTAATTTTTTCCAGTGACGTCGCCAGAGAATGAGCCAGCGTATGAATAAATTCTTCATCTTCCCTGGTCAGCGATACGTGTTCCTGAAAGTCAACAACAAGCAATCCCAGCAAAATCTGTTCATGCCAGATTTGCAGGCTGAAAGTTTTGTCAATGGCTTTGAACGAGCTTTGGGTGGCAATATTATCCGGTTCAGATAATCCGGACGGAGTGGTTTCTGTGAAAACATGCAGAATGTCTTTGATCGAATCCAGTTTGGGCAGAAAAATCTGTTTGTGATTCGGATATGTATTGAACTGAAAATAAGAATATCCCTGGTGTTTACGTGATTTTCTTCCCTGAAAATAAAGTCTGACATGATTTGCTGAAAATTGAGGAAGCCCCAATAAAATCGCATTGACCGCATTGACCATAGCATGGTACTTGTCATGGGCTTCAGCAATGTTTTTTGTGCCTTCCACCAGCAATTCCAGTCTGGTTTTGGCATGTTCAAGCTGATGGAGACTTGTTTGAAGCGCTGTTTGTGTACGAAAGAGTTTGTGGTGACTGACCTGAGCTTCCTGTTCCAGAAACTCGTTGTAGACCATCAGATAGGCACGATTGACATGCTCAAGGAGTTCTTCGGGATTTTTACCTTTTTCAACAAAGGCAAACGCACCCTGATTGAGGGAACTCATGGCAACTTCCAGCGAGGAGAAACCTGTATGGATTATAATGCGAATATTGGGGTTTTTCTGTTTGAGAATATTCAGAATATCCAGCCCTGTCATGTCAGGCAGACGAAGGTCCAGAATAACAAGCGTAATCTCATTGTCCTGACAGATTTGCAGGGCTTCTCCACCCGTGGTACAACTGATATGCTTGATGTTTTCCGTTTCGAGAACACCTGCCAGCGTGGTGATGTGCGCTGGATTATCATCCACAATCAACACTGGGTATCTGGCTTTGATTTCAGAAAGTCCACTCATATCCAACCTGTCACATGAAACACATCACGAAGAAACGGCCATTTCCATTAATTCATTAGGTTCGAGAATCAAAACAATCTGTCCGTCGCCCATGATGGTTGAGCCTTTGAGTCCCGGGATGGATGCCAGATAATCCTCCAGAGGCTTCACCACAATTTCCTGCTGGTTGTATAACTGATCGACGGCGATACCAATTTCAATATTGTTGGACTGAAGCACAACGATGGCGATATTTTTTTCGGTGACTTCATCATCCCATTCCTCTTCATTCTGTGCCGCCGGAGGAAGGTTCAGCAATTTGGTCAGCGGAGTGACGCCCAGAATTTCACCACGAAGTTCCAGGGCAAGCTTTTCATTCAGATGCTTGATGGATTTTTCATTGATCTGAACGGTTTCCTTGATGGACTCCAGCGGAATGGCATACTGAGACCCATTGGCGCCCACAATCAGTGCTTCAATCACAGCCAGCGTCAATGGAAGTTTCAACCGGACGGTTGTGCCTTCACCAACTCTGGATTTGACATCTACGGTTCCCTGAATGTTGCGGATGTTGGTCATCACCACATCCATACCAACTCCTCGTCCGGAGATATCCGTGATTGCGGCGGCTGTGGAAAATCCCGGAGCAAAAATCAGATTGACCGCCTGTTCATCGGTCATGGCATCGGATTCCGCTTGGCTGATAACCCCTTTTTTCACAGCGATAGGTTTGATTATTTTCGGATCAATACCGCGACCATCGTCAATAATATCAATTGCGATGAAACTCCCCATGTGCCCGGCCTTGAGAATGATGTTTCCCTGTTCATCCTTCCCACAGGCTTTACGGGTGTCTGGTGGTTCGATGCCATGGTCACAACTGTTCCTGATAATATGGACCAGTGGATCGCCAATTTCCTCAACAATACTTTTATCAACCTCAGTGTATTCTCCAACCATTTGAAGAGAGATTTTCTTGTCTGTTTTTCTGGCAATATCCCTGACAATCCGTGGCATTCGCTGAAACACGGTCTTCACCTGAACCAGACGCATTTCCATCAGATTGTCCTGCAGATTGTCCGAAATACGACTGATATTGTTTTCAATCTGTTTAATATCCCGGATCACATCCGCAATGTTCTGGTTGGAGTCCAGACTGTCAGCCAGATGCTTGAACGTGTTTCGCGCGATGATCAATTCGCCGATCAGGTTCATGAAGCGATCAAGGCGACTTGCATCCACCCGCATCGTTTTGGCTTCCGCAGCTTTGGCCCCCCCTTTATCGTCTTTGTCAGCGCCTTTTTTAGGGCTATCTTCGTCCTGATCTTCGGCTTTTGCTGCTTTTTTCGGTTTCTCTACGGGTGGTGGTGGCGGTGCTTTTTCAACTTTTGCCGGTGGCGGTGGCGGTGTTTCTTTGGGTTTTTCCGGAGTTTTGACTACAGGTTTGGGTGGCGCAGGTTGTTTTGCGGGCGTCACTGTGCCACCTGTTTGAAGGCTTGCGATGTCATTCGCGATTTGATCATGAATTGGAAAAACCTGATCCTTCAACACAATTTCGCTTTGCTCAATTTCGCCACCAAGCATTTTCAGCAGGATTTCTTCATAGACGCCAATTTTTTGTTCAAGAGCTTTCTGCCCACAGTAACCGGCGCCACTACCCAGCGTTTTCAGCGAACGATGCAGGGTAATCAGCGAGTGTTCATCCAGAATGCCTTTATTCATTTCCTGACGATAGGCTTTCAGAACTTCGAGTTGCTGTTTGGCTCCATCCAGAAATACGGCTAAGGGATCCTTTGCTTTTTCAGGTTTGGGTGTGGTGGGCACTTCTGCCGGTGCGGCCTGTGCATTCGACTCCATCACATTGTCCAATAGTGTCGCGACTTCCGCAATTTCAATGACTTGAGCATAGTCTTCAATTTTAACATAAAAGACCATGGTCCGGAGAATATCAATGCTACGAAAAACGATATCGCCAATATCCTTGGTATAAGGCAATTTGCCTTTTCGCAGATGATCGAACACATTTTCCACACGGTGACTGAGCAGTTCAATCTGTTTCAACTGCACATAGGCCGCGGTTCCCTTGATGGAATGGATCGCACGGAAAAACGAATTGATCGGTTCTGACGCACCGGGACTTTCCTCCAGTGCCAGCAAACTTTCCTCAATCGTTTCGAGATGTTCTTCTGCTTCAAGGACAAACTGACCAAGCAACTCATTGGAAACCTGTGACAGGAGTGCTGGATCGACCAGCGGTGAGAGCGGATATTTCGCCAGACTTTCTTCACGAGACACTGCACTCACCGCAACCGGAGTTGGGGCTACAGGTTCAGACACCGGTTCAGGAGGGGTCTGTCCATAGGTGCTCATGAGTTCGTCAAAATCCAGTTGGGGCTTGATGTGCGCTGGAATTGAAACATTTTCTGTTACTTCCTCAACGATTTCTGCCTCCGCTTCGATGGCACCACCCGAACGAAGAACCGCATCAGAACCAGTTTCCACGATTTTCACAAGAATTTTGACAATTTCGGTCACATCCGGTGATTCCCCTTCGCCAACCAGCGCAAACACCAGTTCCTTGAGTTTGTCAATGGCAGGCAGCAGGAAGTCCAGCAACACAGGGGTCATTTCCATTTTATTCTGACGCACCAGGTCAAAAACGGATTCCAGTTTGTGCGATAGCGAACTGATTTCTGTCAGGCCCATGAAGCCTGCGGTCCCCTTGAGGGTGTGCATCACCCGAAACAGATTGTTCAGGATGGAAGGATCTTCTGTGGAATCCTCCATTGCCATCAAGTCTTCTTCCATGGAGTCAAAAGCTTCGCGACTGTCCTCAACAAAGCCTTCTATCATTTCTTTTAAATCATCATCCATGGTCATCCTCTCCTGAAAGTATCCTGCATCACCTGATGCCAGCGTTGTGCCCTTGCTTCTGCCTCAAGAACTGCGGTTTGCAGCAAAGTGATATCTGTGAAGGGTTTGGTGAAATAATCACAGGCACCGTTTCCAAGACAATCGACAACAAAATCCAGACTTGAATAACCGGTCATCATAATGATCTGCGTCAGAGGGTTTATTTTTTTTAAATGAACCAACAGTTCATTGCCCAGCATTCCAGGCATTTGAATATCCAGCAGTACCAGATGGAACAATTCATCACGCATCAGTCTGATCGCATCCTGAGGATCTCCACAGCATTTGATAAACAGACTGGAGGATTCAAAAATCATGGAAAGCGTTTTGAGAATGACGGGTTCATCATCCACAATCAGCAGTTTTATTCCAGACGGTGCGATGGCCATCTTTATTCTCCGACCAGCATTTTTGCGTTCTGGACCAGTTCTTCAGATTTAACCGGTTTGATCACATATAAATTTGCTCCGGCTTTGAATCCTTTCAATTTGTCTTCAGCTTCAGACTCGGTCGAAATGATAATGATGGGTGTCTGGGTATATTGGGATTCTTTACGAATTGCCTCACACAACGCATAGCCATCCATCTTGGGCATATTCACGTCGGTCACAATCAGATCAAATTGTGATTCCAGGAGTTTTTCCATAGCTTCGTACCCATTGCTGGCCTCCACCACCTCAAAACCTCCGGATTTTAGCATAAATGAATGAATATTTCTTACGATTGCTGAGTCATCAACAACTAATACTCGCTTTGCCATGTCTGATTCCTTCCTTAAATAAATGAATCAATACCAATAAAATAGGCCCCCTTGAGGTATCTTCTAGGGATATAACAAAAATAACGGGGATTCCAAAGAAATACTTTCAATTAATCACAACAAATTCAAAAAGCGTTCAGCCGTCAGCTATCAGTTTTCAGGAATTCTCAAGGCATGGAAGCCAAACGATATTTTCTGCTATTGAGTCATAATGCTTCTGAGACGCATAAACACTGAAAGCTTACCAAATTCAAACTTCAGTGCCCCGGTTATTTCTGGTACGACAATGATTTTTTGAATTTGACCAGACGAAACGCGGCGCTGAGGCGTCCTACTGATTCGGAATGGCCCAGAAAAATAAAACCATTCTTGTTCAGTGCGTCGTATAAAAAATTAATTACCATTTTTCGAGACGCGTCATCGAAATAAATCAGAACATTACGGCAGAAAATGAAATCCTTTTGCCGTTCCTGCCTCATGGCAAAACGATCCACCAGATTCATCCTGCGAAACTCTACCATTGAAACAATTTCGCGATGCAGTTGATACAAGCCATTGTTCAATGGTTTGAAATAACGGGACAAAATATTTCTCGGCACATCCTTGATGGACCGACTGTCATAAATGCCTTCCTGAGCTTTAGCCAGCACCTTGCGATCGAGATCTGTTGCCAGTAAATTGATCTTCCAGCGTGCCAGATCAGGAATGTTTTCTTTCAACATGATCGCAATGGTGTAGATTTCTTCGCCAGAGGAACATGCCGCACTCCAGAGGTTGAGCTGATAGTCCCCGGCTTTCCGTTTTTCCTGAAGGATCAGCGGCAAGGCCTCTTCCACGAAAGATTCCATTTGGGGAATATGCCGGTAAAAATACGTTTCATTGGTAGTCAGTGATTCAACGAGTGCCCAGAACTCATTGGGATCACTCTCAAATTTGAGTGCCCGATAATAATCCTGAAATGAGTTGTATCCTCCTTCCAGCATTCTTTTCTCGGCACGTTTTTCGACAAAATACAGTTTTTTCTCATCAAAAAATAATCCTGATTTACTGTAAATAATGTCACGTAGCCTGTAAAATTCCTCCAATTCCAGTTTTTCCATGGATTTCCGTTACATAGTTCTGGCGACTGAAGCATTTTCAGAAACTGTGCGCATGATACAGTTCCACAAGTTTGCTGGCAATTTTATGAGACGGCAGCACAAATTCAGCACCACCGCGTTCAATGGCACGTTTGGGCATACCAAATACAGTGCAGGTTTCTTCCGCTTCGACAACGCTGTGTCCTCCCAGTTTTCTAAGGCGAACGACACCATCGGCACCATCCGATCCCATACCAGTCAAAATCACACCCAACCAGTTTTTTCCAAGGTGATCGCACAGGGACTGGAATAAAACATTGACCGACGGACAGTTGATATCCGATTGACTTCCATGCCGTATGTTAATGAACCGGACCAGTTCATTACGCACAGAGATTTCCATATGTCGTCCGCCGGGAGCGATATAAATGGTTCCCCGTTCAATGATTTCCATGTTCTCGGCCTCTTTCACGGTCATGGGACAGACATCGTTGAGATGAGCCGCAAGTTTGGCTGTAAATTTTTCCGGCATGTGTTGCACGATCAGGATGCTCAGATTCAGTTCCGCCGGAATCTGCGGAAGAATTTGATAGAGCGTCCCCGGACCGCCAGTAGAAACCCCCAGACCAATGATCCGTGAACCATCTGTTTTTCCAGGCAACACCCGATGATGCACTTTCTGGACAGACTCATGATAAACAGGCTTGAATTTGAATTTCTGTCGTTTGCCTTCAGTCGCGGCCAGATGAATTTTTTCCAGCAGATGATACGTTTCCCGGTCAATGTCCAGCGATATTGACCCGGAAGGCTTATGAATGAAATCAAACGCTCCCTGCGAGAGAGCCTGAATTGTTTCTTCTGCGCCTTCATCTGTCAGCGCGCTGACCATGATTACCGGCAAGGGACATTCCCGCATGATGTGTCCCAGGGCTTCAAGCCCATCCATGACAGGCATGTTGATGTCCAGTGTCATGACATCCGGTTTCAAGGCCTTGACCTTATCAACCGCTTCCTGTCCATCAGAGGCCGTGCCAATCACATGAATGGCCGGATCTGTTTCCAGCATTTTTTTAATTTCACTCCGCATCAACGCGGAATCATCTACAACCAATACTCGTATCATGCTTATTAATTTTCATTACAGGCCTTTTCCTGTGGAATTGGCCAAAATTCTTGGTTTCAGGGGGATTCCAGCAATGCGGGTTCAATATCGCCATCGTAAAATTCGGCCTGACTCAAAGTTTCCGGAGTGTCAATCAGAATGACGATTTCACCTTTTTCAGAAGTTCTTCCGATGCCTTCAACAAATTCATTGTATTGACGATTGATGCCTACCGGTTTTTCAAAAAGGTTGTAGGGAACATGATCTATCCCCAGAATCTGATCCACTTGAAATCCTGCTTTCTGATCATTCACTTCAATAATGATAATGCGTGTTTTTTCAGAGACAGGCAATGGTTGATTTCCAAAAAAAGTAGCCATTTCAATGATGGTGATCACATCGCCCCGGAGATTGATCACGCCTTTCACAAACGGTGGCGCCTTGGGAACCCTGACCATTTTCTGGATCGTTGTGATTTCATTGATTTCCAACACGCGAACCGCGAATGTTTCTTCTCCGACTTTGAATTTCAGAATGGAAATTATTTCGGAATGGGTTTCCTCTTCGGATGTTTCATCTTCAATGTCATTGAGTTCATCTCTAAGCTGCTGAAGATGTGCCTGTTCGTCTTCTGTAAGCAGGCTTGGCAGGTTCAACGCCATGATGACTTCAGTATGATCATTGCGTTTGATTTTGATAATACCATCCAGTTGTTCAGCACTGCGTCCACTGATATTGGGCGGAGGTGGCACAATATCATTTTCCAGGACATGAAAGACTTCTGTGATTTGATCCACAATCAATCCCATCATCAATCGGTCATCATTGACAATCAGGACCGATGTGTCTTCCGTGTAAGCGATATCAGGGAGTAAAAAACGACGCCCAAGCCGGAGAATAGGCAATGCCTGGTCCCGTTGATAAAAAATGCCTTCAATTTTATCGGCCATTTCCGGCACCAGTGTGATTTTGGGCATTTCAATGATTTCTTCGACATAATTGATATCCAGCGCATAATAGTCCTGATTCAGTCTGAAACCGATCAGAATGCGTTCCCGATACGTTTTTGAAACCTGAAGCGGATGAGCCAGGTTTGTTTTCTTGTCATCTTTGGGAATATGATTGTGCAGCACAAGTTCGGCAGGGTCGATCAGCAGATCAGTGTCAATCAGCAGAAGGACTCCTTCGTTCTGGCGAACTGATCCGAAAATGTAACTGGACTCTGAACGGCTGACAATGGCGGGTGGCGGTCGAACATCTTTGCTGTTGATGGGCAACACCCGGGTCACAGCATCCACAATCATCCCTACTTTAACACCATTGACCGAGACAATCAGAATCCGTGTCATATTGGTGGGAACCGCGGCTGGCATATGAAACCGGTTACGCAGATCAATCACGGAAATCACCTCACCACGAAGATTGATCATTCCTGAAAAATAGTAGGGAGCCCGGGGAACAGGGGTTATTTTGTCCGGTAAGGTAATAATCTCTTCCACAGCATGAATCAGAACACCAAAAATTTCCTGATTTACCATGAAGGTCACAAACTGTGAAATATCTGAACGTGGATCCAGTTTCATAGATTAACTTTGATGGTCAGAGATTGGCAATAGACAGTCCTTATTTTCAGAAACATAGTATGACACAAACTGTCATGTCTATTTGGATATATAAATTCTTGAGTCCTTTGTGAATAGTAAAAATCAGTTTGATCACAAAACTTTATTTTTTATGCTTCGTCCAGGTCGCCATCGTCCCCGTCTTCTCCATCAATTTTATACTCATTGAGCTTGTTTCTTAAGGTGCGAATACTGATTCCCAAAATTTTTGCGGCATGAGTCCGATTGCCTTCTGTTTTTTTCAAAGTTTCCAGAATGAGTGTTTTTTCAGCTTCCTTCATGGACATCCCTACTTCGATTCCCAGCGATTCGCTACCGGCAGGAATTCTGGTGGAGGCCGTTGCCGTTGCCGTCGCGGCGACGATCGTCGATGCGGCGACAGACTGTGCTTCGGCATAGGCGTTATCTTGCAGGGCTGAAGAAAATTTTGCGTGATTGTGCATCAACAGATGTTGTGGCATAATCTCTTTGCCATTACACAACAGCATGGAGCGTTCAATCACATTTTCCAGTTCCCGCACATTTCCACGCCAATTGTAATTCATCAGCACTTCCAGGGTTCCCTGTACCAGTATGGGTTGTTCACGGTTGTTGAGACGGGAATGTTTTTCCAGAAAATGACCCACCAATACCGGAATGTCATCTTTTCGTTCCCGCAAGGGAGGAAGTTCCAGTGGAATCACATTCAACCGGAAATAAAGATCTTCACGGAATTTGCCTTCTTCCACCAGTTTGAGCATATCCCGGTTGGTGGTGGCGATAACTCGCACATCGACCAGAAGCGGTTCTTTTCCGCCGACTTTGTCAATTTCATGTTCCTGAAGCACCCTGAGCAGTTTGGCCTGAAGGGGAACGGCCATTTCACTGATTTCGTCCAGCAGGATGGTTCCACCATGGGCTTGCTCAAATTTTCCACGATGATCCTGATTGGCTCCGGTGAAGGCGCCTTTTTTGTATCCAAACAACTCGCTTTCCAGCAGTGTATCGGGCAGAGCCGCACAATTCACCGCGACAAACGGTTTGCCTGCCCTGTCTGATTGCTGGTGAATATAGCGGGCCAGCAATTCTTTTCCGGTTCCACTCTCGCTCTGAATCAGGACCGTCGCTTTACTCATGGCCACATTTCTGACCACATGCAGCAATGCCAGCATGTGTCTGTTTTGTGTGACAATGTCTTTGAACAGATCCGGAGATGTTGCCTTTTTCAAAGGTTCATTACGGGATTGTGCCTGTGGTGCCCGTTCCTTGAATGCCAATGCCCGTTCAACGACGAAATTGAATGTTTCAAAATTGAAGGGCTTCAGGATATAATCAAACGCACCATGTTTCATGGCTTCCACAGCCGTTTCAATGGTGCCATAAGCTGTGACCATGATGATCGGCATGACTGGATCCAGTGCTTTGATATCCTTGAGCAGTTCCAGACCACTCCGTTTGGGCATGGTCATGTCGGTGATCACCATTGAATATTTTTTGTCCTTGAATTTTTTCAGTGCGTCAATGGCGTTATGGGAAAGTTCAACTTCGTATCCGCAGTGCTTGAGAGTTTCGGACATGGCAATACGCATTTCCACTTCATCATCTACAATGAGTATAGGATACTCTGTCATAACCGTGATTCCTTTCAATTAGTTCCTGGTTTAATACGTTCAGAAAGAATCTTCATCCAATATTGGAAAAAGCAACGTCACATTGGTGCCCTGGCCTGCTTCACTTTCCACATCAATCACCGCACTGTGAGACTCAATGATGTTGTGAACAATGGAAAGTCCGAGGCCGGTTCCCCGCTCCTTGGTCGAGAAAAACGGATCAAATATTTTCTTTTTCACATCAGGTGTCATCCCCATTCCCGTATCTCGTACCGTAATTTCAACCAATTTCAAACTTTTCCTCCGGTATCCGGGAAGATGCTGAAACCGCTTGAGCAGTTTTTTATTTTTCGTCTGTAAATTTCTGGTACTCAGAATCAATGTTCCGGGTTCCAGCATGGACTGAATGGAATTCATGATCAGATTATGGAACACCTGTTTCAGCAATTCAGTTTCTCCCAGAATGGTGGTCATCTGTGCTGAAAAATTTGTTTCGAGCTGAATATCATTATGCTCAATCAGATACTTGCAGAAATCCAGCATTTCGTACAAGAAGGCATGGACATCCAGTCTTTCCTTCCGGACATGGCGCGGTTTGGTAAATTCCAGCAGATTTGAAATGATATGATTCATGCTTTTGATCGCAGAGGAAATATGCTCAATCAATGTTTGCTGCTGAGTGCCCGGAGGAAGTTCTTTTTTTAACAGGGACGAAAACAATTCAATGCTTCCCAGCGGATTTCTGATTTCATGAGCAATGGTGGCCGCCATTTCACCCATGACCGTGAACCGGTTCTTGCGGTCGGCTTCCGCTTCCAGTTTTTTCAGGTCCGTAATGTCCTGCACATTGATGATCAATCCCAGCACATCGTTTTTTTCGCTGTACATCAACGAAATATAAAGTCTGAATTTAAGCCGGGTGTCATCATTTTTAATATACTCAATTTCCTGTTCATCCACCTGTTTATAGGGTTCCAGCAACGCCATGGTCATTTGCGGCGGCAGGACTTCTACTTTCAGCAGTTCATTCAGATGTTTGCCATGAAACTCTTCGGCCATCGCACTGGTCATACGGAGAACCGTCTGATTGATCGAGGTGATGATTCCATCAAGATCTGTCACAATAATGCCAATGGCAGAGCTTTCAAAAATATTGGACAGGTAGTTTTTTACCCGTTCCTTTTCCAGCAGATTCTGTTCAAGTTCCTTGTTTTTTCTGGCCAGTTCATGATTCAGTTCATCAACTTTTTCCTCAATCCCTCGATAATATTCCCTGAGTTTGACTGTGGCCTGATTGAATGCCTCGAATCCCTGCATTAATAATTGAGAGTTGATCGGGTCTTTTTCCGTGATCTCAATAGCCAGGGGCTCCAGTTCCGGTTTTTGCGTCATAATTCGGATAAGAAAAAGGTGATAAAGACAAATCAAAATGATTCAATGCCCTCATGCACAAAATGTACATTTTTTTCATGATGACAAAAGTTAACTGATTTATCCCGCTGAAAACCCGCATGAATACGGCCATTGCGGGAAAAACCAAATGATCTGACGAACAGCTTGAATTTTTAATTTATATAAGGAAGGTTAACCTAGTTTCCGGCGAAAGCCGTCATCAATTGATCAACCATCCATTCAGGAGAACACATGGCATCTCAAGAGCAATTTGAAGACGCGGCAAAACAGGTTCAAAATCTACCAAGCCGCCCGGGCAATGATGAACTGCTTCAACTTTATGCACTTTACAAGCAGGGTTCCGAAGGCGATGTCAAAGGTGACAGGCCAGGTTTCGCAGATTTTGCCGGACGAGCTAAATATGACGCATGGGCCAAGCAAAAAGGCAAAACCCAGGATCAGGCAAAACAGGCTTATGTGGACATGGTCGAAGGTCTGAAGAAAAAATACGCGGGTTGATCATTACCGTTAAAAGCACCTCCATCAGCAGGGCGCGTTTTATTCCAGACGTGTCCCTGACTTGCCAGTTTCTTCCTGAAATTCATTCCATTTTTGCCTTAACCCGAGCCGATTGTCATTATGCTGTTTGATACCCCTTTTGTTTCTCTTGTAAGCCAGATTGAACGTCAAACGATTCAGGCTACCGCGCTGGTCAATGCGGTTTATGATCATATTGAAAAATTCAATCAGGAATTGAATGTCTATCTGTCTTACCTGCCCCGCAGCAAGGCACTGGAACAGGCCCACCGTATTGATGAAAAAGCAAAATCAGGACAACCGCTGGGAAAACTCGCAGGCATCCCCTTCTCGGTCAAAGCGAATATTTGTGTGGCGCAGAAAGAACTGACCAATCATTGTGCTTCAAGAATTCTGGAGAATTTCAATTCACCATACAATGCGACGGTCATCCAGAAACTGCTGGATGAAGACGCGATTCTGATTGGCATCACGAACATGGATGAATTCGCCATGGGCTCTTCCACAGAAAATTCCGCGTTTGGTGTGACAAAAAATCCCTGGGACCTCTCTCGTGTACCCGGCGGCAGCAGCGGCGGTGCGGCAGCATCGGTAGCCACAAGGATGGCGTTTTTCGCTCTGGGCTCTGACACCGGCGGCTCTGTAAGGCAACCGGCTTCGTTCTGCGGTGTTACCGGACTCAAACCCACTTATGGGGCCTTGTCTCGATATGGCTTGATTGCCTATGGATCATCACTGGATCAGATTGGCTGTATCACCCAGCGTGCTGAAGACAGCCACACCATTTTTTCAATCATCCATGGCTATGATTCCCATGACAGCACTTCCTCCACTTATGATTGGACAGACTCACCGGCTGTTGATCTTTCAGCCTTACGTTTCTGCCTTCCTGAAGAATACATGGATCCTGAAGCGATTGAACCTGAAGTGATTGAAAGCGTCAACGCGATGGTTGAAACTTTGAAAAACAACGGTGCCACGGTTGAAACACGGTCACTGGATTTTCTGATACACGGAGTTCCCGCATATTATATTCTCGCTTTTGCGGAAGCCAGTTCCAATCTCGGACGGTTTGACGGAATCCGCTATGGAGTACGAGGTGATGAATCATCATTGGAAACGGTGTATCGTTCTTCACGGGGAAATGGATTTGGCAAGGAAGTCAAACGGAGAATCATGCTGGGTACCTTTGTGCTGAGTTCGGGATATTACGATCAGTATTACGGCAAAGCAAACCGGGTACGGCAATGGATCGGCAAGGAAATGGACAAGGTTCTGGGCGAATTTGATTTCATTCTGGGGCCTACAGCGCCGCATCCTGCTTTCAAACTGGGAGAAAAAACCGAAAATCCGCTGACGATGTATCTGGCAGACATCTGCACAGTCGTCTCTAACCTGGCACAGACTCCATCCATCTCTATTCCCGGAAAACCGACAGCTTCCGGATTACCGGTAGGAATCCAGTTCATGGGCAAACGCCATGATGATTTCAGAATGCTGAAGACTGTGCAGGCCCTTCAAGCGGTGACGACGCATCATCAACGCATGCCGGATCTCATTTCCTGAAATGGTTCCGTAGGATGGGTAGAGCGTTAGCGAAACCCATTGAGTTTTGTTGGGTTTCACTTCGTTCTCCCCAACCTACCCACCATGCCAAACCGAAAATTAAACAGCCCTGCTATCAACAGGAGTCGTTATGAATAAAAAAATATTGCGAATCTACGTGGATACATCTGTTTTCGGGGGAATGTTTGATGAAGAGTTTTCCGACATTAGCCAACGGTTTTTTAAGCAGGTGAGTGAAGGTCGATTCAAATTGGTTACTTCAGCAGTAGTTCAACAAGAACTGGAACCTGCTCCTGAAAAAGTGAAACAGCTATTTCAGAAAATGTTGCCATTAGCAGACATTGTCAGCATCGAACGAGAAGCGTTAGAATTGCAGCAAGCATACATTACAGAAGGAGTCGTCACTGCAACATCTGCTCTGGACGCGCTTCATGTTGCTTTAGCGACGGTGAACGGTTGTGATCTGATAATTAGTTGGAACTTCAAACATATTGTACATTTTGACAAGATTCCGATGTATAATGCCGTCAATACACTGAAAAACTTTGGGCACATTGACATATATTCGCCAAGGGAGGTGATTCACTATGAAGAAGATATTTGATTGCGTGGAAATGAAACGGGAAGGAGCTAAAAAAATTCTGGAACAATTACAAGGGATAACGATTGAACAGCAATTAGACTACTGGAAATTGATAGAAAAAAAAATAAAGGAAAAGGCGAATCCACAATATTCCATAAACTGAAAATGTGAATCACTATTCTGAGTCACACGCCTCAATCCCAACCATGGTGAGATCGTCGTTCAACTCGGTATTTCCAGAAAATTCCATCGCATGAGTCAGCAGGGTCTCCATGATGTCTGTGATGGAGCGATCATAAGCGGTGCTCAGCAGGTTCTTGCAGCGTTTTAAGCCAAAAATTTCATGTTTTTCATTTTCTATTTCCAGTAACCCATCCGTAAACAGCACCAACTTGTCTCCCGGATAAAAAGGGATTTGGGCATCCTCGAAACGGGCCAGATCTGAAGGAATAATTCCCAGGAGTGCGCCATGACGATCCAGAAGTTCCACATCAGGTTGTCTGGATCTGATGTATACGCCAGGAGGGTGGCCTGCCGACGCATAGAACAATGATTGCCGGTGGGGATCATAGATGGCATAGAATAGTGTCGCGAACTTTTCATCCGGAATTTTTTGATACAGCGCGTCATTGAGGCGCTGTAAGGTTCTGGCGGGTGAACTATTTTCAAAAGCAAACGTTTTGAACAATCCATATATCATGAAAGACAGCATGGCAGCCGAAACCCCATGACCTGTTACATCAGCGATCATGATTCCAATTTTATCTTCAGGCAATAACAGCACATCATAAAAATCACCACCAACCTTTTCTACCGGAATGAATCGGGTGGCAACAGTCGCGCGGGGAAATTGAATGAAGGAATGAGGTAATATGGCCTGTTGCAGGGAGCGTGCTTGTTCAAGATCCGCCATCATTTTGAGATTGACCGCATACAACTCGCGCTGGTGATCCTCAATTTTTCGTAACATGGTTGATTTTTCGATGGCATTCAGCATGGCACGATACAGAGATGCGGATGTGATCTGCCCTTTGATCAGATAGTCCTGAACTCCCATCTTCATGGCATTGACCGCAATGGATTCATCGCCCTGTCCTGTAAGAAAAATAACAGGTTTATCATAGTCGTTGGCCAGCATGGCCTGGAAAAGTTCTATTCCGGTGCGGGAACCTAATTGATAATCAATCAGGCAGATGTCATGCGGAGCCTGACAGGATGTTACGAGAGCCTGCTCGAACGTGGCACACCATTGAAGTTCTATCAGCGTCTCATGAATATCCTCAACAAGCATCCGGGTGATGAAACAGTCATCTTCGGAATCATCAACCAGCAGAACTCGAATTACCGTTTGTTGTTCCATGTTGCGGCCTCAGGTGCGGGTAGGGAGTTTGACAAATGTCAGCCAGAAATTCTCAATACTTTTGATCACCTTGATGAACTGTTCAAAATCTACCGGTTTGACGATGTAGCTGTTGACATGCAGTTTATACATCCGGTGGATGTCATCGGCACTTTCTGAGGTTGTCAGGACAATAACCGGCAATTCTGTAAACCTTGGATCTTCACGTATCTGTTTGAGTACCTGACGGCCGTCAATTCCCGGAAGATTGAGATCAAGCAATACCAGATCAGGCAAAACGGCATCCTGGTATGGATTTTCTTTTCTTAAAAATCTGAGAGCGCTTTCACCATCGTTCACCACATGCAGGTTATTTTTAATTTTGCCTTCCTTGAGTGCTTCCTGAGCCAGAAACACATCATCCGGGTTGTCTTCCACCAGCAGCAGTTCGACAGGTTGACCCATAGATTCTGTATGCATAAATTCTCCATTAAATTAATTGGATTGTTAAGGATTGATCGGATCAGAACCTAATGATTTCACCATCAGGTTTCAATCTTTAATTACGGTAAACGCGACATGCGTCAGGAAATCCTCAAGTTCGTCAATCATTCCGGTAAAGATTTCCACATCGTCTGACGGACAGTTTTCCAGAGACCGTCCCTGCGCATTCACCTTGTCCAGATTATGAGAGCCTCTGATTTTGTGTCCCAGTTTGCGGATGGCCTCAAAATCTTTTTGCTCCAGCGCGTTCCTGAGTTCCTGACACTGATTGCGTTTACTCTCGAGGATTTTGGGCATGATGGGTGCCAGCATCCTTGGGATTGCGACTTGATATACAGTCACGTCTTCGGCTATTGCGGACGTAGAGGTCCCTGTTTTCGGAGGCGTATGTCGCCCCAATGCGGATAGAATAATGCTCTTTGCGGTTTCATACGTCAGCGGTTTGATCAAATAGCTGTCACAACCGGCATCCAGACATTTTTGTAATTCCTCTTTAAATGCATGGGCGGTCAACGCCAGAATCGTTGTCGGTGTTTTTTTCTGTGACTGTTCCCATTGCCGGATCTGTCGGGTTGCTGAATATCCATCCAGCACAGGCATTTGCATGTCTATCAGCACCAGATCATAATGATTTTTCTGAAATAAGGTCACTCCTTCCTGACCATTTTCTGCCAGATCCACGGTTCCTCCCATGATTTCCAGAAAACGTTCAATGATGATTCTGTTATCGAGTGAATCGTCTACAATCAGGGTATGAAATGGATGGGCTGTGTGGATTGCTTCGGGGTGTGTGAGGTGGTTCACATGCACCGACGATTTTTGTGTGCTTGACGGAGAGGCCTCTTTATCGACCTTGAATTTCAATGAAAAGAAAAACTCACTTCCTGTCCCCGGAGTACTTTTAAAATCAATGGTTCCTCCCATCAGTGTGACCAGACGTTTGCAAATGGCTAAGCCCAGGCCTGAACCACCATATTGTCGGGTAATCGCGGAATCCGCCTGGTAGAAATTCTGGAATATTTTCGACTGCTTATCAGGTGAAATACCAATGCCGGTATCCATGACACGAAAGTGGAGTTGACACCATTCTGATTCAGATGAAATTTTTTCATCAATCAACTCAATCAACAGTTTCACCTCGCCAGTAGCGGTAAATTTTACGGCATTTCCCAGCAGATTGAACAGAATCTGGCGCAGACGTGTGGGATCACCGATAATCCGGGAAGGAATGCCGGAATCCATAGCGCAGGTTAAATCCAGGCTTTTTTTATCCGTTTCCGGAGCTCTTCAGCGATATCCACAATGATGCCATGCACATGACCGTCTATTTCATAAATCATGGGGGGCAACGCATGATTTCCCAGAAACAGAAGGGGATGTTCCGGAATTGCTGTGTGGCCGTCAGACTCCGCAAACAAGCGCGATTCCTGAAGCATCAGGAATAAAATCAATAGCAAAAAAATGTGTTTGAAATTTTTCATAAATGATTACCGCCTTAATAATTGGTAAGCGTTCAACTTTCAGTGTTTATGCGCTTCAGAAGCATTATAACTCAATAGCAGAAAATATTGTTTGGCTTCCAGGCCTTGAGAATTCCTGAAAACTGATAACTGACGGCTGAACGCTTTGTTTCATGCCACCTGAGTCAGTGGAATAGTCCAGAAAATGGTTGTGCCTTCTCCCACCCTTGATTCAGCCCAGATGCGCCCTCCATGCGCGACAACAATCCTTTTGGCGATGGTCAGGCCGACTCCTGAACCTTCATACCGGGTACGGGGATGAAGGCGTTTGAACATCTGAAACACTGTTTCCAGGTACTCCTGAGGAATCCCGATTCCATTGTCAGCAATAGAAAACTGCCATTCGTGAGACTCCAGAAATATTGCGGAAATGCGAATTTCCGGAGACTGGTCACTCCGGAATTTGATGGTGTTGTCGAGCAGATTCAGCAGCAGTTGCCGCCATTGTTCGCGATTTCCGCTGATCCGGGGTAACAGATCCTGTTGAATGTGAGCCTGGTGTTGTTCAATCAGTGGTTTGATTTCATCGGTGATTTCTTTCAGCAACTCATTGACAGAAAAACTTTCAAAGCGCGAATCATCCTCCGATGAGATGGATGCTGTTTTTAACAGGTCGTTGACCAGCCGTTTCATCCGTTCGCCAGCCTTGACCGCCCGTGAAATCAATTCTTTTGAGCCTTCATCCATTCGCGATTCATTACGGCGCTGAAGAATCTGGATGAATCCTGTCATGGAGCGTATGGGTTCCTGAATATCATGAGCAATCAAAAACGCGTACTCACTCAGTTCCTCATTTTTCTGCACCACCTGCCGTGCGTATTCTTCAGCCCGCTGTTCCGCCACTGTATGTGCCTGAATCTCATCCTGCAAGGATTCACGGACAGTCCTCAACTGAAACGTCATCTGGTTGAAATCGTTGGCGAGGTTGCCCAGTTCATCATGGCTTTCCAGCCTGATCCGATGATCCAGATCTCCCTTGCCGATGATCCGGACACCCTGCTGAAAACCGGTAATGGCTTTCAGCAGATAACGATTGAATTTAATGACCACCATGATCAGAATACCTCCGCCGACCATAAAAGAAATCAGCAGGGTGTTGTGAATCTGATTCTTACGTGTCAAAAGACGATTTTGAATGACGCCGGACAAGTGCTGGATGCTGGACATCAATTGCAAGGCGCGGATGGACAACCGGGAAGTCATGATCTTTACCCGATCAGAATGGCTGAAATGTTCATGGTCTGAGTTCGGTTGCCGCTCAAATTCCACCAGTTCCGTGAAGGTTCGAAGTACCTCCTCGAAGGACGAACGTGTGCTGTTGATCAGATATCGCTCTTCTTCATTTCCCGCTTCAATGGTGTCAATCAACAGTATAATTGAGTCATAACGCTGATGCCACTGCTGAAATGCCCGTTCCACCGGATTATCCAGATAGTCACGGGACAGCAGATTCAATTCCAGAATTCCTCGTGTCAACTGGTGCATGGTGCCTTGGTGGCGTATGATTTTGTTGGACTGCTCAAAAGACAAAGAGAACAATCCAAACGAAAAGATACAAAAAAGCACGATAAACAAAGCGTTGAGCCAGGATCTGAGTTTGATGGTCATAGTCGTTATCGAATGAGAGTGATGGCTTCCGGTTTAACTTGCTGCATGGCATCCAGAGAGATCATTTTCAGATAATTGGGAAGAACCATTCCCGCATCCGGATTGCTTTCCATCAGCCACTGTGCCTCATCTTCCATGGCCAGAATCAATGCTTGCGGCATATCCAATGTGTACTGGGACCTTCCACTCAAATCGGTGATATAATCATCGGTGAGTTCAAACTGTCGTGCCAGAATTTTCCTGAATTCATCGGGGTGCAGTCTTATAAAATTTTCTGCGTCATTCAGTGCATACAATACCCGGTGCAGTTCTTCAACATGCTTAACAATCCAGTCTTGACGGGCGACCAATACAAAATAAAATTCCTGTTCATTGGTGCCTTTCATGACACTTACCTGATCACCCATTTTTTGCAAAATCTGGTAACCAACGGGTTGCCATGTCATCACAGCATCCATTTCTCCGGTTTCCAGTTTGTGTTCCAACTGTGAGGCTGGCAGATCAATCAAATCAAGATCGTTGCCTGATAATCCATTACGGATTAAAAAACGGTTCAGTCCGAATTCTCCGCCAGTCCCCTTGATCAAACCAATTTTTTTTCCTTTAAGATCTGATGGCTGCTGAATATTCCGGTCATTACGAACAATCAGATTATGCGTCCTGAAAGTGGCAATATTGCCCACAATTTGTAAATCAGTCGGCGTTAAGGTTTGATTGACAAACACAAATTCAGAACTGGTTGCCAAGTCCAGTTGTCCTGTCTGCACATCACTCAATGTCCGTTTGCCAGTCGTATAAGACTGAAAATCCACACTGACCTGATGTTTGACAAAATATCCCTGATCCTGTGCTACCCAGGCCAATGCACCAGCATCCCCTCTAAAAACACCAAAGCGCAGGGGTTGTTCCTGAATGATTTCGGTGTGTTCCGGTTCAGAATGTTTTTGATTCCACAGGAAAACAGCCAATAACATTCCTGTCATGATTCCAGCGATGAGCAGACTTTTAGATTTTGACATGAACTCTCCTTATCAATTCAGATTGTTTTTGGGCAGTGTCCAGTAAAACGTAGTCCCTTGCCCCGCTTGGGATTCCACTTTGATTGTTCCGCCATGACGTTCAACGATTTTTTTACAAACACTCAGGCCGATGCCGCTGCCTTCATATTCCGTGCGGCCATGAAGGCGTTTGAACATTCCAAAAATGGTTTCAAAATGCTCCGGCGCAATTCCGATTCCATTATCCGCAATGGAAAATATCCAGTGGTCTTCATGTTCCTGAACGCCCAGATGAATTTGGGGTGTTGTTTCTCCATGAAATTTAACGGCATTTCCCAGCAGATTCTGGAGAAGCTGTTCCCATTGCTGGGCGTCCACCTGAACTGAAGGCAAGGCATCATGGGTGATCTTTGCCTGATGTTCCTGAATCAGCAACTGGAGCGATGACAAAACATTTTTCAGGGTTTTATTCAGGTCTGTAAGCCGAAAGGGTTGCTGCTGAGTGTCTATCCGTGAATACGTCAGCAAGGAATTAATCAGATCCATCATCCTCAACCCCGCGGCATCCGCCCGTTTCAGGATCTCAATGGCGTTAGGCTCCAGTGCCGACTGATAACGCTGAAGAAATAACTGAAGTAAATTCATCATGACTCTCACTGGTTCCTTGAGATCATGAGAAGCAATGTAGGCAAATTCTGTCAGTGCCTTGTTGCTTTGCTCCAGTCTGTTGGCGTAATGAGCCATTTGAGTCTCTGCTGTTTTACGTTCGGTGATATCTTCAGAAATGCCCAGTAGCAGTTTCGGATTGCCTGCTTCATCAGGAATGGTCACTTTCCTGGTGTGCAGAATACGGAGTCCCTTGTGTCTGGTTTGAATGGGTTCTTCGGCAATATCCAGAAGCTCGCCTTTTTCCAGAATTTCACGATCTTTTGCTGTGAAAAAATCCGCCTGTTCCTTCGGGAAAAAATCATAATCGTTTTTTCCGATCAGTTCTTCCCGGTTATAGCCCAGAAGATATTCCCCCTCCTTGTTGAAATGGACAAACCTGAGCGATTGGGCTTCCTTGACAAATACCATGGACGGGATGTTCGCCAGAATGGATTCGAGATAAATATTCTGTTCCCGCAGTTTCTTATCGGCAATTTGCACATCTGTTCTGGCCTCAAACAATTCCCGTGTCCGTTTTTCAATGCCCTGTTCCAACTGCTGATTCAGAATTTCCAGATCCTGTTTGAGAAGACTCTGTTTGTGTTCTTCCTGAACAAGCTGATCCAGCATGCGGTTAAAACCTGACGCAAGAATGCCCAGTTCATCCTGTTGTCCCGTATCCGCTCTGGTGTCTCTTCTGCCTGAAAATGTGGCTTCGACCACATGCACCAGGTGGTGTAACCGTTGAGTCAGCGATCTTGAAAGCCCATAGGCACAGAACACCCCCACCAGAATGGCAACCAGCGAAAACACAAGACCATCCACTAAAATATCATTCAGAGCCTGTTGATACTGATCCCTGTTTCTGCGCACACGGGCCCATCCGATGATGTCGGTATCTCTCAAAATGGGGAACCCCATTTCAATAAAATGCTCGTCATCGCGGATCACGGTGAGTTCTTTTCCATGCTGAATCAAATCCAGACTGACCTGATCACTCAAATATTTACCGATCAATGCCGTTTCAGAATGGGCCATAATTTTTCCATCCATGTCCGTCAGTATGATAAAACTGATATCCTTGTAAAACTGATAGGATTGCACAATTTCTGACAATCCTGCCAGATCGCTGGATAACACCCACGGAACACTGCTTGCGGCCAATGAACGGCATAAACTGAGGGTGCGTTCCACACTTTGATGATACAGAAACGCTTTTTGCCGGAAAAAAAGATCCTGCACAAAAAAACTCATGAGCACCGCATGAACCAGTGCGACACTGAGCACCAGTTTCTTTTTGATGGTCATGTTCAGCCACCATGTTCTGATTCCTGTCATTCTGAACCTCTTGAAAATAATTCCTGCTGTAAATAATTTGGTGATGAAATCCTGTGGCTTGCCACGATGTCATCCCCGTGAAAACGGGGATCCAGGAGTGCGCCGATGGATTCCGTGTCAAGCACGGAATGACACCGTGCGATGGCTTGAATCAGTTGCCGTCACCAGAAAATTTACAGCAACAAATAATTTTGTTTCAGGTCACACCTGAAATTCTGCCGACACCTCTTATACTTTGAATGGGTGAAACTTTGATTTTTTGTCATGCTGAATGCAGTGAAGGATCTTGTGCCACAGGTCAAGATTCCTCGCTACACTCGGAATGACAAACTTCCAGATTTCACCCATCCCAAGTATTAATCAAGAGGTCGGACATGAGTACTGAAATTCTGCAGGAAATCATGGACAATCTGATAGGACTCGTCTGTCGCGGCTTCAAACTGACTGATTTCCATGGGGTGCAGAATTGCTCGTCCGGCCTCATGATCCTGCAAATGAAACATAAGGTTTCCCATTTTTTGAACCACGTCCAGAGGGACATCCTCACGAAACACCAGACCGTTATTGATCAGGGGGGAGGTTTCCCATGAAACCACGAGTTCCGCCGCTTTATCCGGAAATTTCCGTTGAAACGCCATCCAGGGAATCGGCCATGTCGCTGCGGCATCACTGTTTTTCAGCAGCACATTCATGATCGAAGACTCCTGAGAACCAACATAGGCATTGGTAATGTCCTGTTGGATATTGAGGCCATTCTCCCACAAAAAGTATTGGGGCATCATGGTGGCGGCCAAAGCAGTCGGCGCAGGATAGCTGACGGTTTTTCCCTTCAAATCGGTGACCTGCCGGATGTTTGCGTCTTTTCTGGTCAGAATGATCCCCCGGAAATTGAAATCATCTCCCATTTTACCAAAAACATGATAGCCGTTCTGGAGTGCCTGAATGGTCTGATAGGGATTAGGCAGCGCCAGATGGTATTTTTTCGCATTTAAACGCTGGTCAAACGTCGCGTAATCTTTCGAGGCTTCCAGAGAGATTGTTACTTCAGGTATCTGCTCATTCAGAAATTTGATGAGAGGTGAAAAGTCCTCAAACAGTCGGGCGGGATTATGCAGAGGATGAACCGCAAATATTAATTTGGTAGTTTTGAGCGGAGACTGGTCGGAATAGGTGGGGTTGTAATCAGATCGGGACCTCGAATCACAGGCAATCAGTATCAATAAGACCGGCAGATAGAACACAGGGGTCTTCATGTGCCGTAATACGTTTATTCTCAAGGGCATTCTGTCCCGCTAGAATTTGAATGAATCAGAAGAAGACAGTTTGTCAAATTCCTCCAGATATTCCAGTCCGGTTTTGCTTCGGAAAAGTTCCCGGAGCTGATGCTATTTTTTCCAGAAGGAGGGATAAAACAGAATCATGACGGTAAAAATATCGAGACGACCCAGCATCATGCTGAAGGATAAAAACCATTTTCCGGCCATGGATATATGGCTGAAATTTTCTGCGGGTCCCACTCTGCCAAAGCCGGGACCAATGTTCCAGAAGGTTGCCATCACCGCTGTCCAGGAACTCCACCAGTCCATATCGCTTAAAAATGTCAACAGCGCTCCGCCCCAGAGCACATAAAACAGATTGATGATGAAGAAGGCCAGCACGTTATTGAGGGTGGCGTCATCCAGCGTGGTGCCATTGACTCTTATTTTGTGGATAATCATGGGTTGCAGGAGTTTTTTGATACGATTGCGGATGTGTTTGACTATGATGACAAACTGGATGATCCGGATGCCGCTGGTGGTGGAACCGGAACAAGCCCCGATGAAGATGGATACCAGAATGATCATTCGTGCCGGATCGGGCCAGAAATCATAATTGGCAGTGGCAAAACCTGTGGTGGTGAGAATGGAAATGACCTGGAAGGAACCGTATCGCAACGCGTCCCACCAGGAAGGATAAGTTCTATCTTGCCAGAGGGCTATGGCAATGATCAAACACAGGATAACCACCACCCCGATGTAATAGCGGATCTCCGTGTCAGATTTCAGATAATCCCAGTTGCGGGTCAGCAATGTGTAGTGAATGATGAAATTGGTTCCGCCCAGTAGCATGAATATGGAAACCACCCAATCCAGATAGGCGCTGTTATAGGCCGCCATACTGGCATTTTTGGTAGAATAACCTCCGGTCGCGATGGTGCCGAACGCATGGCACAACGCGTCAAACAGGCTCATGCCGCCAGCCATCATCAACAGAGTCAGAGCCAGATTGAGTGCGATGTAGATCACCCACAGCCAGATAATTTTCTGCCGCAGGCGTGAAAATAACTGAATATTTTCCTGCCCTGGATCCGATTCCACCTTGTACAGTTGATGGTTGCCAATACCAAGTAGCGGAACCACCAGCAAAGTCAGAATAATAATGCCCATGCCACCGATGAAATGCGTCATGCTTCGCCAGAAAAGGAGGCCCTGCGGCAGTGATTCAATGTCCTTGAGAATGCTGGCCCCGGTCGTGGTATAGCCACTCATGACTTCAAAAAAACTATCAGTGAAGGATGGAATGGAACCATGGATCATGAAGGGTAAAGCGGATACTGAGGAGATAAGGATCCAGCCCAGAATGACAATCAAAAAACCATCTTTGAGAAAAAACTGACGATGTTTCCGAAATTTCCACCACAACGGAAATCCTGAAAATAATGCGATCTGGCTGGTGATCAGAAAGGCACGAACGTCATCGCCCCCATAATAAACAGCACATCCCAGCGGAAACAGTAGCATACCGGCAATCACGATAAGCAACATGCCCAAAATATGAAGAATGGTGAAAGGATTCATGAAATGGTCAGCTCGTCAGGAGGTCATTGAAGAAGCATCAGGAGGTTGCGTCAGTCTCATGATCGGTTTTCGCGGCAAGCTGTTTTTCCAGTTGCTCCACCCGTTTCCGTAGCAAGGCAATTTCCTTTTCCATGCGTGTTTCCATCATCCGTAATTTGTCATACAGTGAAAATTCCGCCTGATTTCCCCGGGATCGAATAATGCGATACAGCGTCATGGCAATGAGCAGAATCGCCAGAATAACCAGCAGGGTTTGGCTGTTTTGATTCATCATATCATTCATGAAACCTCTTCAGTTTTGTTGGAATAGCGTTGTGGCGCAACAGGATAAACCGCATCAATCGGTTTTTCACAATGCCAGCGACACCACAGTTTGTCATCTGAACCAAGTGAAATTTCCATAAAATTGCGGGATCGGATGATTCCCTGCGCACCAAAAGGTGTGAGTAGTCGGGTGGTGACAGATTGGTATTCCGTGTCGTTTTCAGGCTCTTTTGTAACAGCCAGCAAGCCATTCCATTGCAACAGGGACGGCGGAGGATGAACAATTCCTGAAGAAATAATCTGGGTGATTTGCTGTCCGGTTTCCTGATCCTTGATCTGGCCCAGGCCACCAACATGTACATCGCCTGAAAGAATAACGGTGTGGCGACTGTTGAGATGACGGGAATAACGCAGAAGGTTGTGAATGAGTTTCATCCGTTCCCCCTGATGTGGTGCTGCACTCCAGTGATCAAACACATCGTCTTCCAGTTCTTCCAGCCAGGGGGTTGCTTCAAAATATTTTTCAATCAACGCAAACGATCGATAGACAACGGGCACGGATGACAAAACGAGGAAGTGTTGAGCCGGGGTTTGCTGATTCAGCCAGGATTTGACTTCCTGCCAATGTTGGAGATTCATCACCTGCTTCCGGGTACGTTGAGTTCTGAGATCCAGCCCCAAAATCAGGAAGTCCCGAAAGCGCAAGCCCCACGAAAGTCCATCGCCATTGTGGTGAAGCATGGTTTTATTGTGCAAGGATCTGAGTTGAAACAAGATGAAATGTTCACGGGCCACAGAAAAAATCTGTTTGAAAACCGGACACTGTTGCAAGGGGTCAGGATAAGAACCCCAACCATCAAAAATATCATGGTCGTCCCACATCATCACACTGGGAATAGAGGCCAGCATTTCGCTCATGGCGTCATCCGCCGACCATGCACTGATGTAAAGCTGTTCATAAAATCGTTGCAGTTCCCGGATCATCCGGGCCGGTGGTTTTCCGGCAATTTGCCGGGACATGGCTTGCCGGCTCCAGTTTTCCAGTGCGGGAATGCGAATCCACAAGTCATCCGCATAAACCTGGTCGCCCCCCATCATCAACAAACTCAGCGGATGTTCCTGATGGAGTTTTCTGAGTTGATGCCATAATTCCCAGGGACTGGTTGTTTTTTTGACGAGCGACGCCGAGGAAAAACCATTGCAGGACGCATAGGCCAGGCGGGGTGTTTCCTTGAGTCCGGGAATATAAAACCGCCATTGGCTACGACCAAACCGGTCAGCAACAGGCTTGTTTTGTTCAAGAATCCGGTAGGTTTCCCAACGGCCATCAGCTTGTGGTTCCAGCATGATTTCTGTTCGGAAGAACAAACCCTGAGGTGTGGACGTGACAGGAATGGCACGTTGGCTCTGGCTTCCTGCTGCAACGTGCCATTGTTCGGTAGATGTGTTTTTTGGGGCGAGAAAACAGAAGGTATATCGTGAATCGTTTTCAATTCCTAATAAAGGCCCCAGCAATAGTTTTTCAGGCATGGAACACTCTCGTGACGAACAGGAAATCAGGATGCAGTCAGCAGTTTTTCACGAAAGAACGCCAAAACCTGATCGAGTGCCTGTCGAGTCGGGTGTCCTTCCTGATCCACATTGTCATAGACCAGTACCGAATGGGCAACAGGCGAAATGCCATGGGGATTTCCCAGCGAGGAATCAATATCGACCGCGATAAAATTGTCGCCAAGTTCGTCCTTCAGTCGTTTGAAACGTTCATCAGGAACCATGAAATCTTTGGAAAAACGTAAGCCGAGCACACATAAGTTTTCATCCCTGACACGTGCCTTGACCTGCGCCAAACTTTCCTCATCGAGGCCGATATCGGATTTTAATTTTTTGTTCAAAGCAAATGGCATGGAGGGTTGACTGAGAACCGGGGCCAGCATGTGTTTGTCCACACTCATGCCCAGGGCGAAGCCTCCGGAAAAACACATTCCCACAGCGCCAACGCCCGGCCCCCCACATTCTTCATGAGCGTAACGGGCGAGTGCCCGTAACCATTCAATCACAGGACTGGTTTTGTTGGTGGCAAACACGGTAAACTCTTTCATGACACAAAGTCGGGCAATGGTGTTCAGGGAATATCCAACACCAATCTCTTTTCCCGGTGTTCCCATCAGCGAAGGCATGAATACGGTGAACCCCTGTGCGATGACTTTTCGGGCAAACTCAACAACGCCCGGATAAATCCCCGGCACTTCATGCATGACGATCACCGCGGGCCCCTGGCCGCCACGATAGAAAATTTTGGTTTCGTTGTTATGGGTGAACGAGTGTTCCGTGAATCCATGGAATACTTCATCAATTGAAGATGACATCCATTCTCCTGTGGTATGAGGTGACAGTCGTTGATTGTTGATTCCTGGCGCACCATATTCTGAATCCCCCGAATAAAACAAGTAAAAATAGGCACCTTTCATTTTCCCGGTTACAGTTTGTCATCTCGACTAAGGAGCGATCCTATGCGGAATGACACCTTCAAGCTGTCACAGTTTCTGAAAGGTGCCTGAATGTATTCCTGTTTTAAAAAATTTAATGCGCAGCACTGGAATATATCCAGAGATTGATATAGGTTGTGAACCTTTTTGTCTCGTTCTTATTCAAAAACCAGGATACGAAGTCACGGTTTAAAACCAACAGATATCAACGATGAACATGGAGAAACACATGAATTCAATTAGATGGATTCGTCAGGAATCAGTGGCTGAAAAATCAGTGACAGAAGATTATCTGCTGATGCAAACCATTTGGGAAAACACCCCGAAAAAATTCAAAAAAGACCTGCTGGTTCAGAAACATTTTGCTGACTTCGCAGAACTTGAACCCTTGAATACGGCAGAAGAGGAAGAGGACGAAGAGGGGCATGGTGGCTGTGGCGGAAACTGTGGAGGACATTGCCAGCACTGACGTCCAAACGAGCGAACCCGCATAATAAATAAAAATCACCATAGTTTTCTGGAACCAACCGATAAAAACTACTACATCCCCTGAAACACTGCTCATAGAGGTTAGGTATGCATAGTTTTCTCAAGGCCTTGGCTGACGTAATGAGTCATCGGAATATTTCGAAAATACCGGAACGTCTTGCTCCTTTATCCGAAGACAATTTCATTGCTTTTCTGGAGGAAATGCACCTTAGAGAACCGCTGGATACCAGTTTTCTTGAAAAATCGGGAGTGAGTCAGGAAGACGTTGATCAGTTGTTGGAACGAATCAATCACGATATGAGTGAAGTCCTCTCACGAACATCCAACACATCCCATGTAATTCGAGTCGAAAATCGAAATTTTGTCGGCATGGGAGGACTGAACTCCATGGGAAATCAAAACCTACTTGCAGTGAGTGGCTGTGCCGCAATTGTCTATTTTGGGGATGCGGTTTATAAGTACCCTCTGAACGAAATTTTTGAATTGATGATGGATCCAGAGTTGAAAAACCATCGCAGGGCTGAAGATTTATTGGAAGAGTGGGAAGCCTGTGACATCCCTGAAAAATTTAGAAATAAATTTGGTATTCCTGAACTACAACACAAGGATGGGATTTATCGGATGCAGTATGTGGGACGATCGCTGGATATTGTCGCACTGCAAAAAATCATCACAGCCATTGATCCTGATATCAATACCCGCCTTCAGCATTACAATCCCTACCTCGATTCGTTGGAGCACATTCCTCCGGTACAAGTGATTCGTTTGATGAAAGAAATCATTTTTCACAATATGCCTCAACTGAGGGATGATTCCATTGATTATGGAGAAATGCTGGCTATAATTTTGAATTCTGAAAATCCCTGTATCAGTCAGGATCACTATGATGCCTTCAATTCTTTCCTCGATTTTGCCTGGAATCATGGCTTTGTGTACAGAGACAAAATTGTTGACAACCTGACCTTGCTCAATGGAAAAATCTATTTGATCGATTTTGGAATGGCAAATTCCTTCCCTCCTGACAGACCGCCTGATCGTGAGCGATATCTCATCAACCGGGAAAACCTGATCAATCGGCAACTGCGCCAATTCATCATCAAATAAAATCTCTCCAATCAGTCATGTTGCGTTGGCATTAATTCTACTTTGTTAACCCTTAATTTTTACCACAGAGACACAGGGAAACAGGGGTGTATGGGGGCATGAGGACAATGTAGTCAACTTAAGGCGTTCTTCGTCGGGGAATCCCCCTTTCAAAGGGGGCATGGGGGATTTAACGCTCAGAATTACATCCCCCTAACCCCCTTGAACCAAGGGGGAATTAATACTCAGCACCATTCATAATGCTTAAGTTGATGACATTGGGCATGAGGAGGGCACAAATTGTAGGGGCGAACCTGTGTGTTCGCCCTGATCCCGGGCTGGCACACAGATCTGCTCCTACCGGACAAAGCCCAAACCGGGTGGAAAATCACAGACCGATTTTTTGACACATGGTTGAGAAGGTGACCAATCCCGGGCGAAGGTCATGTTCGCCTAGCAATTACTTTTTTTCTATGACTTCAGCATCAATCTTGAGCGTGATTTCCTCACCCACGGCCCAGCCACCAAAATCCATTTGTTTATTCCAGCTCACACCGAAATCCATTCGGTTGATTTTTCCTTCAGCTCTAAAACCAGCACGGGATCCAACATATTGGGATTGAATCATACCGATCAATTCACCTTCCAGAGTTACCGCTTTGGTGACGCCACGAATGGTTAAATCACCGATAACCTGGTATTTGTTGCCTTCCAGTTTTTTGACAGAAGTGCTTTTGAAGGTGATTTTCGGATTTTTTTCAGCATCAAAAAAATCTCCGCTCCTTAAGTGCTCATCGCGTTTCTGATTTGCTGTATCAATGGAGGTCACATCAATTTCAGCCTGAATGTTGCTGATATTTTTATCAGCGTCAATCTCCACACTGCCACTGAACGAATTGAATTTCCCTGACACATTTGAAATGACAAGGTGGGTTGCTGAAAAACCAACAGTCGTGTGTGTGGTGTCAACCTCATAAACAGCCGCGGAAACCTGTCCCGACAGCAATGCGACAAACGCGAACAAACCCAGACAGAGGGTCGATATTTTTTTCATACTCACTCCCGTAAAATATGTTGATTCATTAAAGCGGTATCTCCTCAGACCATCTGATTAAATACCAAGGAAACATCCTTAATTGAGAATTTTTGAAAATGAAAGCGGAAAATTAGACTATTTTAGTCCTGATTGGCGATTGCCTTTAATTCCCGTTTATAAGCCAGGCGAACATCGAGAAAAAACGGGTGCCAGGTGTTTTCCTTCAAGTCGGGAAATGTCCAGCGGAAGGTTTCAAAGCCCTGTCGGTTTTTCATCAGGGTCATGTCGGCCCAGACGCCATCAGCCAGATACACTTTATGGGATCCCGGTTTGCTGGACAGTAAAACAAGTTTGTGCAGATCGATATAGCCCGGGTCAAGGTTGACCTGTCGTTGCCCGTTTATGGAAAATTGCTGTTCAATTTGACTGGTATGCTGTTTCCAGCGATGGATCTGTTCCAACGAAACAATCCCGGCGAAACTCACAAATTTCCGGAACAAGGCCGACCCCATTTCCGGAGCGTAATAATCCGTCTTGTCGAAGGGAATGCTGACGGATGTTTGCTGGAGGGTCATACGGGTCAGTTCACACAACGACAACAGCGCTTCAGTGGCCAGAGATTCCTGCTGAAAAATCAGTCCTGTGATTATTTTAACATGGAGGGACATGGAATGGATACCTTTCAGGGCTGATTGAGCTTGAGCTTTAGGGTTGACTTTATGTACCACAGACCCCGAAGTTTACAATGCAACTTTTATGAGTTTCTATGGACGCCTTACTTGAAATAAAAAATCTGCGGGTGCAATTTCCTGTGAAACATGGTCTCTGGGGCCATACCACTACAGCTTCCATCATCAACAGTCTGTCACTGGCTGTGAAACCCGGTGAGATTCTGGGGATTGTCGGAGAATCAGGATGCGGAAAATCGACGCTGGTGCGGACTATCATGAAAATCAATCCCATCACTTCCGGTCAGATTGCTTATCAGAGAACGCCTGTCGGCCAAATCAAAAACAGAGACTATTATCATCATATCCAGATGATTTTTCAGGATCCGTTTTCTTCGTTGAATCCCAAAATGAAAATTGGCGCGCTGTTGGCAGAAATGCTGGAATTGCATCAACCGCAAGTAAACGTGCGTGAAGCTTCAGCCTTGTTGATGGATGAAGTGGGCTTGCCGGCAACCGCACTGGATCGCTACCCCCATGAATTCAGTGGTGGTCAGCGTCAACGGATCGCAATCGCACGGGCACTGGCGGCAAAACCTTCGTTGCTGATTGCGGATGAGGCGGTATCAGCCCTGGATGTTTCCATACAAGCCCAGATTTTGAATTTGTTGAAAGCCCTGCAGGAACGCTACCAACTCAGTTTGATTTTTATTTCGCACGATTTGAACATTGTGAACGCGTTTTGTGACAGAATTCTGGTGATGTATCTGGGGAAATTTGTAGAACACCTCCCCGGAAAATCACTGCACAGTGCGAAACATCCCTACAGCAAGGCACTGCTGAACAGTCTGCCAAACTGGCAGAAAAAAAATCAGCATCTGGAGTTGCTGTCAGGAGAGCCGCCCTCAGTGCTGGATATTCCTCCCGGGTGCCCGTTTTATTCCAGATGCAATGAGTCAATGGAATCCTGCACCGCGGAATTTCCATCCCGGACTGAACTTGGGGCTCAGCATTGGGTTCACTGTCAACTCTATCAATCATCACACTGCAATTGATTTCGAACCATGGCTCATATTCTCCTTGTTGATGATGACCCCCTCAGTATTCAATATTTGAAACTCACGCTCAGGGAATTGGGGCATACCTTCAATGCCACCCTCAAGCCCCGAAATGTGCTGTCCATGCTTTATCAGGAACATTTTGATCTGATTCTGATGGATATCCACATGCCGGAAATGAATGGTCCCGAGTTGCTGAAAGCTTTACATAAAACTCCAGGATTCCACCGAATTCCCGTAATCATGATGACGGGAGACATGGAAGATCAGCTCATGGTGGATTGCTTTGAAAATGGAGCGGTGGATTATTTGACCAAGCCTGTCAGCAATCTGGTCATGAGCGCACGTATCAAAGTGGCGATCAATACCAGCAAATACAAACTGCTTCTCGAAAACAATGTTCTGAAAAGCCATGAACAACTGCATTCCACTGAAACAGAGCTGAAACGGTTGCGTCAAGTGATCACCCAATGGGAAATGTTGCCGCATGAGGTACAGGATTCGATGGAAAATCTGTTGCTACGGTTTGGCAACAATCTTGATTATCTGGATGAAGACCTGAAACAAACACTGGTCCGAATCACTGTCCGGTACGGGGAGATGTTGACACAGTTCATCAACATCGCACGCACGCATCAACCTGAGAATGTTCAAATCAGGCAACACCGGGTCAGCCTGCTCAAGGATCTGCCCATTTTCAAACAACTCAGTAATTTTGATCTGATCACCCTCACAGAAAAAATGGAGGTGTTGACACTGCCCGCAGACACGATGCTGTTGCAACAGGATGAACCTGCGGAAGCTGTGTTTTTCATTGAGAATGGCACCGTTGAAATTCTGGTCAATGATGAACTGGTTGCCCATCGACATGCGGGGAGTTCTATTGGTGAGATGTCCTGCCTGAGAGGCGAACTCAAGGCCTCGGCGACTGTTCGGACATTGACGTCCTGCGTTGTGTTGAGAATCTCGCGGGAGGCGTTTATGGAGATTGTCAATCGGCTTCCCCAGTTGTGGCAAAACGTATTTCAGGACATGACCAACCGGTTCAATGCGGTCAATCAACGCTTGAGCGAAGTCTTTCAGCACACACCTCAAGGTATGGTCAAAGTGGATCAGAAGGGCTTGATGACCAACGAATTTTCAACCAGAGCGACCGATTATCTGGGTTCCAGACACCTGATGGGAAAACCTGCAACGGCCTCCTTGTTTCCTGACAATAAACAGTTACAAGAATTGTGGAAGGATGCGTATCATCTGTTTTTTGAAGATACCCGTATGGAGTTTGATATGCTGACTGAGGTTCTGCCCAGAGAAACGACGATCCAATCCAGTCATGGAACCACACGGGAAATCAAACTTTCCTATTATCCCTGCCGGGATGCGAATGCTCAACTGGTAGCGATTGATATTGCGCTGGAAGATGTGAGCCGTGCCAATCAGATGTCACGTCAAAGCAAACAACTGATGATAGAAAAACAGGTTGTGGCCAGGATTTATGATGACCCTGAGTCTTATCTCACCATGCTTGATCTTGCGGATTCTGTTTTACAAAGTGTGAATCACTTTGAACAGATCATAGATCAGGTAAAACCTCTGGAAATTCAGGAAACAGGGACTGAAACCATGAGAGTTCTGCACACGTTGAAGGGCATGAGCGGATTATTCCTGCTGGATGAATTGAAAGACGCGGTGCATGTTATGGAAACCGAAATCATGTTGATTCGTGAGGAGGAAAATCCGGAATCCATTGACAAACAGGAAGGATGGGACCGCAAAAAAGCAAATCTGGAATATCAGATCCGTCATGCGCATGAACTGTTTGACAATATCAATCCCGAGCTACGCGAACGCCTCATGGGCGTGGTGCTGGTCAGGGAGAACTTTGAACAATTGAAACATTGCCTGCTCAGTGGGGATACTGAAACCATGCGGAAAATCCTGTTTGCGGCAGAACAAGTTCCCGCATTGCGACTGGCCCAGCACTGGCCTAAAGAAATATGCCGTTTGGGAAAACAGACAGGAAAACAGATCAAATTCAAACTGGAAGGTGAACGACTGCTGATTCGCCGAAACCTGTTTGATGAACTGGAGGGACCGCTGGTTCATTTGCTGAGAAATAGCGTGGATCATGGAATTGAACTCCCGGAAGAACGGTTACAGAAGGGAAAAAATGAATGGGGTTACATTCTGTTCAAGGTCAGCCGTGAGCAGAATAATATGGTTCTGGAAGTGCAGGATGACGGACGTGGCATTGAGCTGGATAAAATTGTCGAAAAAGCCCGAAAAACAAGAGCACTGGATCAGTCAGTCATTGAACAGTTTATTCTGGAAAATACGGCCTGGAAGATATTGTTTCTCCCGGGATTCAGCACAGCCTCCACCCTGACGGAGGTTTCCGGACGCGGTGTGGGTTTAAGCAGCGTTGAGGACATGGTGGCAAGGAATAACGGCATTCTGCAAATGGAAACTGAACCAGGTCAGGGAACCAAATTCCGCTTGGTAATTCCACTGACCTGAGGTCAGGTACCGGACATCTTTTTTTCAGAGTTTGATCTCTGAGTTTTCCTGTTTTTTGAAGGTATGATTATGGGCGTCTCTGCATCTTCAATAAAAATTTCATCAAAAACTGACTCGATCGCGTCAGGACTACAGCCTTCATATCAGGTCATTCCTGAGATCAAACCAGAAGATTTTCCTCCGATTGACAGAGTAAAAGCCGAGGTTGGTGCTGAACTCAGAGGGGTTTATGAGGAAGTCTCCAATTTTTTTATCACGCTCACAATGCTCGACGCGCCTGATGAACAAATGCTCACGATCCTTGAACTTTCCGGGATTGTTACTCTGAACCCCTGCTATCTGTCATTGCTGTATACCATACAGAGCACATGCAAAGACAGAATACCCAAAAGCAGTGGGGCTTTTCAAAAAATTCTGTTTCAGGGAATGTATCTGTTCGTCAATGCTGAACTGCAAAAAAATGAAGAAAAAATCAGGGAAACTCACAAAAAATTGACGTATCTGAATTCAAAAGTTTCTTCGATTCGAGCTTTTATCGGACAAAGCAAAGACATGCTGATACGGTATTTCAACGATACGACTGTGATTTCGAGTGAAAATCTTCAGCAAGGAAAACAGCGCATTGAGGTGCTGAATCAATTGCTGAAAACGTTACCGAACTATCAGAAAGTTCTGGATAAAGTGAATACACTCGAATCCAAAGCACGGAAAGTCACGGTCATCAGTGAACTCCTGATTTCCTTCCTCACTGTTGAGGAAACCATGCTGCATAAAGGCCAGACAGGACATATCAATGACTACACCGTTCAAAGTATGGACCGGATAACCAGCATGCTTCGTATTCTAAAAACCTATCACTCGTCAGCGTCATCTGTTAATTGACAATCATCGTAAGGTATCAGAACTATGATCCACCATCAGATCACTGTTACGGGAATTGTACAGGGTGTGTCTTTTCGCTATTACACGCAATTGGAAGCGGTGAGACTGGGCATTCTGGGATATGTCAAAAACCAGGCCGATGGCAGTGTTTTTATTGAAGCGGAAGGTTCTGAAGAAGCGATGCGTTTTTTTGAGGATTGGTGTCACCTGGGTTCCCCCATGTCTCAGGTGAAAAATGTGATCGTGAAAAAAGGGAACGTGAAAAATTATTCTGATTTTCAAATACGCTACTGATTGGAGTCGCGTGTTCCCCCTGAGGTCTATGAGTGCTTCAGGGGGAAATGAACTCAATCGTTTTGTTCATCCTGACGCTCTTTGGCATATTGGAGCAATTTCCAGGTCAACCGAACAAAATCAGCTTCAGTGATGATGCCCAACAATTTTTTGCCATCCAGCACAGGCAGACAGCCATATTTATGGTCAAACATGAGTTTGGCGGCGTCTTGCAGATCCGTGTCTGGTGTGACCGTTGCAATTTCTTCCCGCATGACCTCAACCACAGGAATACCCTTGAGAATATCGGCTTCCTGTTCCTCATCCAGATCGGCCAGTGTGGAAATATTCATGGCAAGAAGATCGCGTTGAGTGATTAATCCGATAAATTCATGACGATGATTGATCACAGGCATGTGTCGGATTTTTTTATTTTCCATGAGAAATTTGGAAATATTGAGATTGTCGTTTTCTTTTAATGTGAACAGCTCTGTTGTCATTAAATCTTTGACTTTCAACATCACATTATTTTTGATCATCTCATGGATAGCTAGCATGTGGCCCCTTTATCAGTTTGGAGGTTTGCAATAAAAAAACAAACGTGCTTCAATGAATTTGAACAATCGTTGGTCGTTGTCAGGTGCATCAAAGATGATAAACAAACATGTTTACGGAAATCAGGTTTCATGACTACCCTACATTAGGATGTCTAGCAAAATCGTCTGAGTATGTATAGGAAAAAGACAATTTAAAAACAGGAGGAACCAATGGCTCGTCATATTGAAAAATCAGAGCAGGAATGGAAACAGATTTTGACACCTGAACAGTTTCAGATCTGTCGCAAAAAAGGAACAGAGCGAGCCTTTACCGGCCAATACCATGCTCACAAACATGCCGGGATCTACCAATGTGTGTGTTGTGGAACGTCTCTGTTTGACTCAAACGCAAAATTTGATTCCGGGACCGGGTGGCCCAGTTTCTGGAAGCCGTATAATTCAACAAATGTCGAAACCGAAACAGACCGAAGCTGGTTCATGGTCAGGACGGAGGTCCTGTGCGCTGTTTGTGGAGCGCATCTGGGACACGTCTTTGAGGATGGTCCAGCGCCTACTGGAAAACGTTATTGCATCAATTCAGTTTCACTTAATTTTGTTTCAGAGGGAAATTCATGAGCCAAACTCAATCAAAAATTCTGCTGGTAACCCAGGATCAGGAAGCCATTAAACTACTAACCAGTACCTTTAAGGCCATTAGAACATTTCAGGTTCTTACCGCCTCCAATCCGGAAAAAGGCATAGAATTCATGAAGGCCCATGAATCTTCCATTGTACTGCTGATTGTCGATGAATTTGGCGGATTGCAGTTCAACATGCTGATTGAAAAATGGGTTGAGCACAAACAATGGTTTAAAATCCCACTGATTTTGCTCACCGAAGAAGTCACTTTTGCCAAACTCAAGCAATGTAAGGAGCATTACATTCATCATGTGTTGGTCAAGCCTCTGGAAAAACAGAACACCTTTGAAAAACTGAAAGCGGTTTTGAAGGTAGAACAAAATCTTTCCAATGAATTTATTGAAAAAATCAGAAACGCTGAATTTTTCATGAATTTCAAACTGGATGAAATCAAAAAACTGATGGAACTGGGATTTGTAAAAAAGTTTGAAGCAGGTCAAGTGTTGATCAGAGAAGAGGGAACCATTGACAAACTGGGCATTATTCTCGAAGGAGAAGTTGGCGTTTACCGTATTCATCCGTCTTATGAACCCCTGTTGCTGACAGAGTTGAAGGCCTGCGCACTGCTGGGCGAAACAACCCTGCTGTCACGCGAACGCTCCCGTACCAGAGTGGTGAGCCACACCCCTTCGCTGGTGTTCATGCTCCCCTATTTTGCGATTCAGTTGTTTCCCGATGAATTGAGAGAGAGGCTGTTGAGAGTGATAATCCGGACACTCACCCAGAAATTACGAGCGCTCAGTCAGGATATGGCGCCATTCCCTGACGAATCATGAATTATATTCCGTTCGTTGCTCACGATGGATTGGACCGGGTGGAAGTCACTTCAAAATGTTTTTGAAAGGAATATTGATCAACAGGAACCATCAACCCTTCAAAAAAACCGGCAAACGCGATCAGATCCTCTCCTTCCAGAGGATTGACCAGTTTAGGCCCGGTCATCCTTAAAATCCCCAGACCCGCATGAATTGCCATATCCACCAGTTTGTGACCGAAAGCACCGACCCGCATCAGATTCAACGGTTCAATGGCAAAATGGTTGAGCGATATTCTGGTGATTTCTACGGCCGCATTGACGGTTTGGTCTGTATGGATATGTTTGACGGGGTTTTTTCTGATTTTACGAACTACCTCAAAGACCATCTCAGCATCACCGGGACCCACAGGGCAGGCCAGCATATAGCGTCCACTTTGTTCGATCACAATGGTATCTTCCACCCATTGCGCAAACTTCAACAATTGTGTTGAATCCATCTGACGCAATAATCTACCGGATGTTGTTCGGGTCAATCCGACTGAAGTCTGAATTCCCATCGTGACCAGACGTTGTCCGAAATTTCCGGCATGAATCAGATCCAGTGGTCTCAGAAAATAATAATTCAGGGTCACTTCAGAAATTTCACACAGCAGACGGACAATGGCGTCAGCATGTTGCATGATGTCCGGATTATTTCTGATCTCGCTTACTTTTTCAAAAACACGAATCCCCAGTGCTTCGGGAATCGGGCTTGCCAATACATAGGCCATATTCGTCCCATGGGTTCATTGTTTTAAGAATCAGCGTTCTAACATCGGGATTTTGACGCCCAGGTGATCCTGTAGTTTATGGAACATGAGGAGTTCGCTGGAATCAATGGTGCCGTCAGACAGTGCCACAGGAAAAATGTTCTCCAGCAAAATCTTTCTGGCTTCCGGCGATTCTGGGTATTCCAGTGAATGAAGCAGGGACTCAAAATCGGGTGGTTCCATGAAATCTGTCTGAATCAACTGGTTATCACTGTCTGACAGATTCAGAATTTCAGACATTTTAAGGAAATAATCTGCTTCAGAAGGATGCAGAATCCCATCGGCCTGAATCATTGCGACCAACAATCGCAAATAGGTGACCGGTGAAATATTCCATTGTTCCATTTTCTGACGAAGTTGCTGATCAATCAGTGATGAAGGTAATTTAGGCGAGGAGGTCATACGGATTCCATATTTCAAACAGTGGATCAATGAAGGGTTTTACGACACAGGATATATTTTATTAAACATATTCAGAAAGGGAACACCATATCTTTTTTATGTCCGTTGTAATAATGTCTGAACAGCCCATGAATACCGTATCGAAGAATCATCTGCGGATACAGGCGTGAAGGTCTACCAGTTAATGATGGTTGGTACTGTTGGCAATGAAAGGCAACCATTTGACTGACCGGGAATCAAGGAATAAATGAGTGTAATGTCCTGCCACGCATCCTACGACAAAAATCCAGTATTGTTTGAGAAACGCCAGGACATTATGCCACGAAAACGATGCAAACCAAGCCTCCTGAACTCTGAAATATTCATACACAATGGCCAGAAAAACTGAAACCAGCCATGGTGTGATTTTCCAGTGAGTCCAACCGCGATGCTTGTGGATGACTGGCAACAACACACTGAACGCCACAAGCGCAAACAGATCCATCTGGCGTTTCACATATAAAATTCCCAGTATGATCAGCATGATTCTGAAAAACCATCGTTGTGGAACCGATGCGGTATCCAGGTCAGGAAAGAGTGACATGAACCAGGTTATCGCAAAGATAGACAGCAAAATTGAAACAGGATTCATGTGCTGTAGGGGTGCGTTCATGATTTGCTTCAACAATTCGGGAGTGACAGGAATCACGCCAGAAAAAACCGCAAGGCCTGCGACTCCAATTCCGGTAATCCCCCCCCCAAACGCATGTCCTTTGAAATTCATCTTTTGTTTCTCGGAAAGACGGTTGATACTGCCCAAATAATATTTTGAACTCGACAGTGGTAAGTTCTCAGCTTTCAGTTCTCAGTTTTTATTTTTTGAACCGACTGAAATTATTATTATTTTTACAGGCATAAAGGTTTCTTTGAAAGTTTTATATTTATAAAAATATTAATTTCAATGACTTACTAAAAACTGAAGGCTGATAACTGAAAACTTATAACTCTTGAGTTTGAAAGCGAACATCCGAAACCTATACCAATATTTATTTTCAGACCAGACATTTATGACTTATCAGATCATCTCGGCAATTCTTGAAATTTTCGCAATGTTTGCAGTGGGTTGGCTGTCACGGCACTGGCGATATCTGACTCAGGACACCATCGCGAACTGGTCCAGATTTGTGCTGGATATCATGATGCCCTTCCTCATTCTTCACACCATTGTCGGCCATTTTCATGCAAACCAATGGGTTGAGTTCTGGGTCCTGCCAGTGCTGGGGCTTGGAATCATTGTTTTGGGCACACTCATGGGATTGATGCTCAAATCGGGAATGAAAAGTCAGGATCCACAGATCCGGAAGACCTTTCTCCATCTGTGCGCAACCAATAATTTCGCGTTTCTTCCCATCATTATCCTACAAAATCTATGGGGCGATTCTGCAGTTGCCATGCTGTTTATCTTGCATCTGGGAACTTTGGTCGGATTCTGGTCGATTGGAGTGGGGGTTTTGGGTGAATTCAACTGGAAGGCGGCCGGAAAAAACATGCTAACTCCGTCGTTGATAACTTTAATCGTTGCTATTGTGATTGTTTTTCTTGATTTACAACGATGGATTCCATCCATTTTTCTCAAAATTTCAGGTGAAATCGGAGATGCGTCTGTTCCTTTGATTTTAATTCTGATTGGAGCCTCCCTGTATCAGATAAAAATTCGGGATGATCTGAGAGATCTGATCTACATGACAGTGGTCCGCCTGATTCTGATTCCGTTGGTGACCATTGGAATTTTGAGAATTTTGCCGATTTCCCGTGAAATTTATAACGTCGCCACTATTTTAGCGTTAATGCCGGTTGCTTCCACATCGGTCATCCTCACACATCGTTATGGCGGAGCACCCGGGTTTGCGGCGGGGGCCAACATTGTTTCAACCTTATGTTCCATTGTGACCATTCCCCTCTGGAGCGCATGGGTTTTGAAATGAATGAGATGGATCTCTCCATATTTAAAACAAAACCTGTTTTTTCAGGCTATCTGGCACCGGAAGGTTTTATACAGCAGGTTTTAGGAGAACTTGAACAGGTATTTGCGGTTTATGACCGGTTGATATTCGCGGAAGGACCACCTCAGCAAACATTCTGGTCACAAAATGTCTGGAAAAATCCGAGGGTGCTTCAGATTGCGTCCATCAATGAGGCCGCAAAGCAATTGAGGCAGATCCAACGGAACTGGTGTCTGTATTCAATCTGTGCACATCGCAGGGCGCATCTCATTCAGGAAAAACTTCCTCATTTGTCCTTAAAACCAATCACGTTTCCCGCATCATTACCGCAACTGCCAATGGGTTCATGGACCTTGCTGGCTCCGGATTTCCTGATTGCTTCGTCTGATTGTTCGAGTTTGTTTCAGCATGGACAACTTCATTTTGAAGAAAACAGAACTGGGCCTCCGAGCAGAGCCTATCTGAAATTATGGGAAGCATTGACTCTTGCTGGAAAATATCCGGTGCAGGGAGAGCGTTGTCTGGAAATCGGGGCAAGTCCTGGCGGATGGAGTTGGGTGCTTGAAAAAACAGGATCGGATGTGCTGTGTGTGGATCGTTCTGAATTGATTCCAGAATTGATGCGGTCTCCTCGTGTGACATTCCGTAAGGGAGACGCGTTTGCGATTCGCCCTGAAAAAGAAGAAGGGTTTGACTGGATATTCAGCGATGTGATCTGTTATCCGGAAAAATTACTTTCATGGCTCCACACATGGCTGGATACCGGGGCACCTATTCAATTTGTCTGCACGATCAAATTTCAGGGGCAGGAACATTATGAAATTCTACATGAATTTTCCAAAATTCCACACAGCAGAATCCTGCATTTGTCACACAACAAACATGAACTCACCTGGATTAGAACTGTTCCTGCCACTAAAAATTGAGGCAACGTCCTGGTTGGGTCAGGCCTCAATTCCGATTGCTTGCGTGATGGAAGAAAACCCGTCATTTTCGAGGCATTTTACCAGGCCCTGTTTGATCTGTTTGACGATTCCCGGCCCTTGATAAATCATTCCTGTGTAAATTTGAACAATAGTCGCTCCGGCTTTTATCTTTTCATAGGCATCTTCGGCTGTGAAAATTCCGCCAACGCCAATAATCGGAATGTTGGGGCCCAGGTGCTGATACAGGCTTTTAATGATGTCTGTCGATTTTTTCTGGACAGGGCGTCCACTGAGTCCGCCTTGTTCCTGCGTATGACTGGAACTCTTCAAATGATTTCTGGATAGGGTTGTATTTGTGGCAATGATGCCATCCAGCGACAACTCCTTAACCACCTGGATTATATCCATCAGGTCACTCTGTTCCAGATCCGGAGCAATTTTCACAAAGATGGGTTTGAGGGGAAGTTGCATGGTAACCCGCAACTCCAGCAATTCGCTGAGCAATCTGGCCAAGGAGGATTTTTCCTGTAATGTCCGCAGGTTTTGGGTGTTAGGCGAGCTGATGTTCACGGCAATGTAATTTGCATAAGGATACGCTGTTTTCATGGCGGTTTTATAATCATCAATAGCCTGATCCAGCGGAGTATCCTTGTTTTTACCGATGTTGATTCCCAGGCATCGTTGTGGGGGATTCTGCCGGATACGCGCAATCATTGCCTCAACACCTTCGTTATTGAAGCCCATGCGATTGATCACGCCCTCATCTTCCACAAGCCGGAATAATCGTGGTTTGGGATTTCCCGGTTGAGGCTTTGGTGTGACCGTGCCGACTTCCACAGAACCATACCCTAGGACAAACAATGGATTGTAAACCTGTGCATCCTTGTCAAATCCTGCGGCCAGTCCAAGGGGATTATCCAGTTCCAGCGAACCCAGTTTGCATTTCAGTGCAGGGTGTTCATAACCGAATACCTGGTTCAGGGTCCATTGTGCTCCTGGAAGAGCGCAATAATTATTCAAGGAATGGACAGTCTTGTGATGGGCTTGTTCAGGATCCAGTTGAAACAGCACAGGACGAATCAGATTGTAAAAAGATGACATGGTTACTGTCCTCATTAAAAATGGTTTTATAAAGTCTTGAACTTACAGACTGCTCATGTATTTTCTCGGCAAGACTCACTGAAAATAAATGTAAAAATTTAAAACAAAAGCTGAAAGCATTTGTGTTAGATGCTTCCAGTACAAAATTGATAACCCTCAAATCCAGGAGAAAAATGACAGAGCAAACACAAAACATTGCTGAAACGCATGAGTATCAGGCAGAAATGAAGCAATTGTTGAACATCCTCATCCATTCACTTTATACGGACAGAGAGGTGTTTTTGCGGGAGTTGGTTTCAAACTCGTCGGATGCTATGAGCAAATATCAGTTTCTGGCACTGACAAGCACTGATGCCATTGATAAGGAAGCACCGCTTGAAATCACTATCACCCATGATGAAAAAGAAAATTCAATCACTATTGAAGATTCCGGAATTGGGATGAACAAGGAAGAACTCATCAAGAATATTGGAACTATCGCCAATTCGGGTACGCTGAATTTTCTTAAGGAAGCCAACGCAGGTGATCAGAAACCTCAAAATCTGATTGGCCAATTCGGAGTTGGATTTTATGCGGTTTTCATGGTGGCCCAGAAAGTTGTGGTATCCACACGATCCTGGAAACAGAATGAGCAGGGTTGGGAATGGTCCTCTGACGGATCTGGACAATATCAGCTTAGAGCTATTGAAAAAAATACCAGAGGAACTTCTATTACAGTCTTTCTCAAGGAAGATGCCAAGGAATTCTGCAGCAAATATAAACTGGAATCCATTATCAAAAAATATTCCAACTATATTTCGTTCCCTATCAAGGTGGATGGCAACACCGCAAATAAGGTCCTAGCACTTTGGACACAACCAAAGTCCAGCGTAAAAACAGAAGATTATGAGGCTTTTTACAAAGAATTGACCTTTGATAACAAGACGCCCCTACTCAATCTGCATTTATCCGTGGATGCGCCGATTCAATACAGCACACTGCTCTATATTCCCAGTGAAATCACCAACGACATCCTGTATTCACGGGAAGGCAAGGGCTTGAATTTGTATGCTCAACGTGTGTTGATTCAACATGATAACCATCACTTACTGCCGGCTTACCTCCGCTTTGTCAGAGGGGTGGTTGATTCGGAGGATCTGCCCTTGAATGTTTCTCGTGAAAATATTCAAAAAAACGCATTGCTTGACAAAATTAAAAAAAGTCTGACAACACGTTTGCTCAAGGAATTACAGGAACTTTCACAATCCAATTCAGAAAAATATAACGACTTCTGGAAGCAGTATGGTGTGTTGATCAAGGAAGGAATCACTTCTGATTTTGCCAACAAAGATAAATTAGTTGAATTGTTGCGTTTTAATTCTTCCGTGCAAGATGATAATTCAGTGACGGTTTCACTGAAAGATTATGTAGGGCGTATGCGTGACGACCAAAAAGAGATTTACTTTGGGATTGGACCTTCCAGAGAAAGTATCATGCATAATCCCAATCTGGAATACTTCAAAAAACACAATTTGGAAGTCCTGTTTCTCTATGATCATATTGATGATTTTCTGATGTCGGATCTCCGGGAATATGAGGGCAAGAAATTCAAAAGCATTTCTCAAAAAGATATTGAAACCGTCGATTCTGATAAAAACGCGGATCAACTGTCTAAGGATGATACCAAAACACTGATTGAATTTATCAAAAAACAATTGGCGGAACGTGTTGCGGATGTGATTGAATCCAAACGTCTGGTAGAAAGTCCTTGTTCTCTAATATCCCAAGGTGAGAGCATGAGTTCTCACATGGAAAAAATGATGAAAATGGTCAACAAAGAATTTCAGATGAGCAAAAAAACCATTGAAATCAACACGTCTCATCCAATTATTAAAAATCTGAGTGAATTGATTAAAAAAGATGCTGAGTCATTTTTTCTTAAGGAAATTGTAGAACAGTTATTCAGCAATGCCCTCCTGATTGAAGGCCTGCTGGATGATCCTCTGGAAGGCTTACCTCGAATTTATCGCTTCATGGAAGCCGCATCAGCACATCAATTGTCAAAGTCCTGATATTTTTTGACGCTCTTCGCAAGAAGAGCGTTTTCCCACCTTCGGCTCTCCTGTTTTTATGAAAAATTTTTTTCAATCCACCTTCATATTAATCTGGAAAGATCTGATCATTGATCTGCGCAAAAAAGAACAATTCATTTCCATGTTTTTCTTTGCATTCCTCACGTTGCTTATTTTCTATTTTGCCTCTGCGGACAATCCGGGTTTATTCAAAAAAAGTATTTCGGGCATTATCTGGGTGGTTTTTCTCCTTTCGGGCATTCTGGGCCTGAACAAATCATTTGGTCAGGAAGTTGATAACGATTGTATAGGAGGTTTGCTGTTAACCCCTGTAGACCGTAGTGCATTGTTTCTGGGAAAACTGCTGTCAAACGCGATTTTCATGCTTATGATTCAGGCGATGATCATTCCATTGTGCATTGTTTTTTTCGGGACTACTCCGCAACTCATAGGCGAACTGATTCTGGTGCTGATGGCTGGAACATTAGGATTTTGCTCACTGGGAACATTATTGGCGGCAATGTCCGCATCATTAAAAGGCAAAGAAATATTACTGCCTATTCTGTTATTTCCTCTCATGATCCCCAACTTGATGTGTGTAGTTAAAATCACAACATACGTTTTTTCCCCTGAAATGGCGGAGTTCCCGATGGCCTGGTGGAAACTGCTGATCATCTTTGACGTTTTATTCAGCGTTGTATCACTTCTGGGTTTTGAGTTTATTAGCGAATCCTGATTGTGCACTCGCACAAATATTTTGAGAATACAGGCACTTGCCATCTTTTTTGTGCAGTTGCACAAAAAAGATTTGACATTCTTTCAAGATCCACGCATTTTATTTTCTGTTGAGTTCAATCATTCAAAACTGATGAGTTTGGAGAACATATGACTAATAAGATCAAAGACATGGGGCAAGAATATCAGGATGCTGTACTGAAAGGTATTGAGGCATTGTTCACATTACAGAAGCAACTGATTGAAAGCACCTTTGAAATTTATGAAAAGGGTTTAAAAGCTCGTGAAACAGGTTACGAGAAGACCAAAAATAAAGCAGAAGATTTGACCACACTCGTGGAAAAGCAACTTTCATCAGGCCAGGAAAAGATCAAAACCACCATGAATAAGTTTGCTGACAAATTTTTGCCTGATTCCAAAGAAACTCTGGAAAAGATCGAACAGGTTGTCCAGGAAAATCTGGAAAAAGTAACTGAACAACTTAAAAAAATTCTGAACACCACCATTGATCAGAATATTCAGAAAACTTTTAATTCAGAAAAAGAACTTCTGAATAAAATTAAAGAAATTTACGATAAAAATATCAGCAATTATCATTCACAGGTTCAAAAACTTCTGGGTGGCGTACCTGAAAAAAAATCAGCAACTTCAGAGCAAGCTCCTAAAGCAGAAGTAAAAAAAGCTCCTGTTGCTAAAAAGAAGGTTAAAAAACCTGTTGCAAAATCCCCTGCTCCTTCAAAATCTTAATATCAGGAGAATGAAATGGCTGGAAAATTTGCTGAAAAAGTGACCCGCGAAGAGCTTGAAGAAGCGATGAGAATGTTCTTCGATAAAGGCGGCAAAATTACGAAAGTTCAAGGTGCCAAGCCTGCAGGTGATCATTATGATCCCAATGAGGCATTTGAAGATAGCAGTTCATTCGAGCTGAATCACATCGTTGGTTTAAGCCTTGAACCCTAAGAGTCTCCCCTGCCCATCATTGATGGGTAAATTCCTCGCTCAGACTACTCCCCTGGTTTGAGCGAGCATTATTTCCTTCAAACCGTGTGAAAGGCTTTTACTTAAGTTATTTTCCCCTGGCTTGAGTATATCAAAGGCCTACGCGGACGTTCTTCACTCAGGTTGTTCTCCCCTGGGCCTGAGTGAAGAACTATCTATCTTCTTCATCCCCCGATAAATCTTGGAAAATTTGTAAAAACAGATGCCATGTACGTTGTTGCCTGTGTCAATAACCATGGAAACAGCAGCGCAATGATCCCTAGGATAATTCCCATTTTTGGAATGATCGAGAGGGTTTGTTCCTGAATCTGGGTCACAGCCTGAAATATTGAAATCAGAATTCCTATTACAAGAGCTCCTGCCAACATTGGCGCAGAAAGAAGCACCGCCATTCGAATTGATTCCATCGCAAATGAAATCACAAAAGATTGAGTCATAAACCACCTCCATACATACGGTTATTTATCATTATTTTGTTGTTTCTTGAAATTCTGAATGGATTGAATGGTTCCTTGAGGAACTTTGTCAGAAACATGATCTTTGCTGAAAAATAAAAGTATGAGTCTTCGCTGGTTTTCAGAAATAAGGTATGTCGATAAAAATTTGTTGAGATCGTCCATTGATATTTGTTCCAATGCCCTGATATCTTTGCTGAGATAATCAAAATCAGCATGCTTTTCAAAGGCGGTATCGAAGAGCCAGGAGGCTTGCCCCATCACGGAGTTTGCTTTTTGGAGCCTGGAATTAATCAAGGATTTTTTCAAGAGTTCAAATTGCTCAGGTGGTAAAGACGGAAGTTGTTCAATAAACGCTTCCAAAAATTTATTAATGCGCTGCAAGAGTAAATCTGGAGCATAATTTCCGGATTGAATAATAAATAATAATCCAAGCAGTTTGTTATTATTTGTCATTCCACCATCCAGCAAATACCCCAGTTGTTGCTTTGTCCTCATTTCATTATAAAATTCCGGCCCCAGGATCTGGCCGGTTAAGGCAACGGCGGCATTCAGTTCCGGGGTTTCCATATCGGTCTGTATATCCATAATAATGGCTGAATTGTTGTTGGACACCTGATGCACAAAATCCTGAGATCCTTTTGAAACCCTGAGGATTTCCTCTTCAAACAGATTCTCTTTAGGAAGTGGTTCACCTTGAAGATATTGAATAATTTTTTCTGTTGCCTGCCTGACTTCTGTTTTTGACAGATTACCATAGGCCAGTTCCTGGATAAAATATGCTTTGAACAGGTTCTCAGCCACATATTTTTTTAGATCATTCAGCGTCAGGTCAGGTAATATTTTTTCATAATCAAACAAGGAAAATTTTTCTTTTTCAAGCAACAGGCTCCGGTAATAAAAGGCCTGCTGATAGGTTGCCTGAAATTGAAAATTCTGATATTCGCGAAGCAATTTTTCTTTGATGCTCTGGAAGGTTGATTCATCAATGGTGATATCCTTCAATTTTTGAGAAATAGTTACCAGCAAATCGGGTAGTTTGTCTGAATAACCGCCCACTGAGAGCAGAACACCTTTTTTGTCGGTGCTTAAGCTAAAATCAAGTCCGGCCATTCTTACAGGATAACTGAACTCATTCAATCCCTCCATCATAGATTTTGCATAAAGCTGAGAGAGTACCGCATGTCTTGGTGTCTCATAAACCTGTGGTGTGTTGAAGAGAATAAATACCTGCCCCTTGGGACTCTCAAAGTGAATATCCTGTTGAAACCATACTTCCGCAAAAGGAGTTTCAATTATTTTTTCAGGAACATCCATCACATGCTTGATCAGAAGTTTTTTTAACAAAGGCGCACTGGTGGTATCCAGTTTCAGTCCAGTTTGTAATTCAGACCAGTTTTTCCAGATGTTTCCAAGTTGTGACATTGCCGAGGCAATCAGTCCTTCCTCCAATCCTTCCTGTTTTAATCCTGCGATACTTTGATATGTCAGTTGAAATTTTGCTTCATCTGTCAGAATCGCCAGGGATTGAGGAATGAAGGGATTTTTTTTTGGCAGAAACAGTTCGGTGGGTATGGACAAGGAATTCCAGGTTTTCATTAAATCAATGTCAGATGTTTCAACGGCATAATGGGCGTTATAGTATGGAGTAACCATGCCTGTCGGCTGATTGTTACTGGAAATAACGACCAGCATATTATCCGGAGTGAACCTGTGTAACAATTGTTTAAACACTTCAGGTTCAAACTCAGAATAGACAAACGGGGCCTCCAGCAGATCTGTCAACGGAATGGTCTGCATCAGTGCTGAAAACATGGACACCAGCGAGGAACCTTCCTGTTTTTCCGCAAATTTGTAATCCAGTTCTGACATTGTCCGGACGTCATTATACATATATTCCGGTAATTCTGTTTCTCGTAAGAGTTTCAGATAACGAAACACCTCTATGATGATCTCCTGATAATGTTCCATACCATCAGGAGACAATGAGATAGAAATCGTAAATGCAGCATAGGAATTGGTTGACAGGCTTGTTCCCGCAGATAATTCTGTGGCCAGATTCTTCTTTTTCAGTAAAGATAACAAACTTCCTTTGCCCTCATGTCCAATTAGATATCCCAGAATCTGGAGGGGTTTGCTTTTGTACCACTGTTCCACCGCAGGAAGTGGGAACATCAACTGTAACGTTCTTTTGTCTTTAATAGTCTGGATTCGTAACAATCGAAACCGTGATTCTTTTTTTAAAAACTCAGAGGGAAACGTGAAGGTTTCCATATGGTGATTGGCAATTTGAGAAAAACGACTGCGTACAAAACGTTCAAGAGTATCCAGATCTTCTTTTCCAGAAATCGCTAAAGTCATTAAGTTACTGGAATAATGCTGTTTGTAAAACGTAACTAATTCCTCCTGAGTAACCCCGTTCAAGGTTTCCAGATTTCCTGTCGAAAACAATCGTGCAGGGTGTTTTTCGTCAAAAACTTGCTGAATGACATGTTGCATTCTCCAATAATCATTGGGGATATTTTTTGAATGTTCCGAATCAACCGCATGGATTTCACGCTCAACAAATTGAGGATTGAACAAGGGGGCGACAAAAAATTGCGCAAATCGGTCTAAAGCATCTTCCAGATAATCAGAGGCGATTTCAAAGTGATAATTGGTATGATCATCCGCAGTATAGGCATTTGTATAGCCATCATGGTCTGAAACAAATTTCTGGTAACTCCCGGCTTCAGGATATTTTTCTGTACCCAGAAACAGCATGTGTTCAAGAAAATGAGCCAAACCCGGACGCGTCACAGGATTGTTGAGTGAACCAACCGCAACGTTGAGTGAGGCTGAAGACTTCTGAATGGTGGGATCAGAAATGAGGAGGACTTTGACCTGATTGTCCAGAATGAACCGCCGATAACTTCTTTGGTCATAACGGGCATCCTGCTGGTCTGCGATTTTTGTGTCCGCATGAGCCGTTAATGAAAACAGGATTGACCACGCAAATAAAAACGAACTCATTCGGTGTAACATTTTTTTCCATATAAAAAGGGAGAATTATTCATGTTTTTCGGGATACATTTCGACGAACCAACTGATTTCCATGCAAATCGGTAACCGTTTCAATTTGATGATCAAACAACGCATTAAGCATCATCACATAAGCTTTTCGATCATTTTCTACTGTTTTCCCACCAAAAGGCCGACGCCACAAGCTTCCATGAGGTGCGTCAGGTATTGAAATTTGACAGACCCCCAGGGTTTCAATGGATTTTATATGGTGGCTAAAGTCATGAATCCACAGATCCCAGTCTTTACCGCCAAAGGTCCTAAAATAGGATTCTGCCTGATGTGTGATTTGTTGCCAATAATGTTTTTCAAGTATATTAGATCGATGCTGCAGATGCCAGTTGAGATCAAATCCTTTTTTGAACCAGTGGGGATTGCGTTGGCATATTTTTAATACAACTTCAAAAAATTGTGCTTCATCCACAGTATTTGACGGAGGTGGATTTTCAACGGCTGGTGGGGGGTTTGTTTCCGCACGGGAATTGATGGAGGAAACGTGAGAAATGAGGATTTGATAGGCGACAGTGATTTCTTTTGTTTTTTCCGAGGCTTTTGCCTGTCTTCTGGGATTGTCCACATATCGGTCAGGATGCCAGACATGCAGAAGATCACGATAATTTTGTTTAATTTCTTCAACAGAAGCCTGTGGACTTACTTCCAGAATTTCACACGCCTCTTCCAGCGTCATAGAAGAACCTCGGAATAAAAAAGGAAGGGGAATCCCCTTCCCTGAGAATTAACCATTCTGACGTTCAAACTCTTTCATAAAATCAGCAAGAGCATTGACACCCGCAACTGGCATGGCGTTATAGATTGAAGCACGAACACCACCGGCATTGCGATGTCCTTTTAAGGCATATAAACCTTGTTTCAGTGCGTCTTTCAAGAATTTTGCCAACAGATCTTCAGAGGGAAGATTGAACGTCACTGTCATGATAGACCGATGATCTGGATGAGACACCGCTTTATAAAATCCTGAATTGTCCAAAAGATCATAGAGAATGTTTGCTTTTTGGACATTGATTTTTTCAAGGGCGGCAATTCCACCCAATTCTTTAAACCATTCCAGCACAAGCTTCATCATGTAAATCGCAAAAGTGTTGATGGTGTTGGTCATGGAGTGATCTTTTTCATATTGGGCATAGTCAAGCAACGTGGGTGTTTCCGGGATCGCATGTCCAAGCAGATCCTCGCGGATTACCACCACAGCCACTCCTGAAGGCCCGAGGTTTTTCTGAAGGCCAGCGTAAGCAATGCCAAATTTAGAAAAATCCACCACTCTTGACAGCATTTCAGAGGTAAAATCGGCTACCAGAGGTACGTTTCCTGTTTCTGGAAATTGCTGCCATCGTGTGCCATAAATGGTATTGTTTCCAGTGATATGGAAATACGCGGCATCCTGATCAATTTTCGAAACATCAAAGGCTGGAATACGATCATATTTTGTGTCGGCACTGGAAGCAATGACATCTATTTTCCCATATCGTTCCGCTTCTTTACGGGCAATTTTGGCAAAATCCCCTGACTCCACATAAATTGCTTTCCGTGAAGGTGATCGCGCAATAAGGTTCATGGGAATAGCTGAAAACTGCATACGGGCGCCACCATGAACATACAGGATCCTGTAGTTTTCCGGTAAAGATGTCAGTTCCTTGAATAAAGTATCTGTTTCAGCGAGAAGTGCTTCAAATTCCTTGGATCTATGGCTGATTTCAATCACAGACGCACCCATTCCATTGAAATCCAGAAACTCTGCCTGTGCTTTTTCCATGACAGAAATGGGTAACATTGCAGGGCCAGCCCCAAAATTATAAACACGATTTGTCATAGGTTCCTTATGAAAAAAGATTATCATTATAAACTTCGAACATTGATTACACCCTCAATTTCTTTCAGAATGGATATTAATTCTTCCGATGGCTTTGTCTCAATATCAATCAGATTGTAGGCGATATCATTACGACTTTTATTAATCATATCAATGACGTTGATATTTTTATCGGCCAAAATCGCAAGAATTTTGCTCAGCATTTTAGGGATATTTTTGTTGGTCAGTGCCAAACGGTAGCCACTGCTACGTTCCATATTCAACGCGGGAAAATTCACTGAATTCCGAATGTTTCCATGTTCCAGAAAATCCTTGAGTTGTGATGCGGCCATAACAGCGCAATTGTCTTCGGCTTCCTCTGTGCTTGCGCCGATATGCGGCATCATAATGATTTGTGGAATTTCGATAAATTCTGGAACTGGGAAATCAGTCACATAATGATTCAATCTTTTATCAGCAATAGCCTGAAGAACAGCCCCGGTTTCCACAATTTCCGCCCGTGAAAAATTCAGTAAGCAACCACCTTTTTTCAAGGTTTTGATATTGTTGGTATTGATCAATTTGATTGTACTTTCCATCACCGGCAAATGAAGTGTTACATAGTCTGAACGAGATAACAGCGATGGAATGTTTTCTGCCTGCTGAACTTCATTGGAAAGACGCCATGCGGCTTCAACTGACAGGGCCGGATCATAACCATACACTTTCATGCCCAGTTTGAGTCCCATCTCCGCTACCATAGATCCGATTGCGCCCAAACCAATCACGCCCAGTGTTTTGCCCGCGATTTCATTTCCGCCAAAATTTTTCTTTTCTTTTTCTACCAGTTTATTCATTTCATCATAAGCCATGTTTTTATTCAGATTTCGACTGAAATGAATGCCCTCAATGATCCCTCTGGAAGATAACAGCAAGCCGCTGAGCACCAGTTCCTTGACCGCGTTGGCATTGGCTCCAGGTGTGTTGAACACAACAATTCCTTTTTCTGTGCAATGATCAACCGGAATGTTATTCACTCCGGCCCCGGCTCGAGCAATGGCCTTGACAGAATCAGTAAGAGCCTCCAACGCAAGTTTGTGACTGCGCAGAAGCATTGCATCTGGATGACCAATCTCACTGGCTACTTCATAAGAGTCTCTCGGGAATTGGTCTAACCCCTTGATGGATATTTGGTTAAGCGTCAATATTCGAAACATATCTCTCCAAATAGTAAAATGAAACATGTGTTTTGCACACCATCGAAGCCGCAGGTTAATCACTCAGCGGAGTGCCAAACTAAGGAATGAACCTCAAAATTACAAGTCTTTGTTCTGTGATGTGCAATGGAATTTCCTCTGGTAAACATGCTTGTATAGTGTTTCAGAAAAATAAATTGGCATCCTTCAAGAAGACGGTTATCTTTGATTTTGTTGAGAAATCAAAGAAAATAACCTCTATCACCTTAAGGACACCATGTTAAATTTTCGATTTGAGTTATCCCGTTTTCAGCCCAAATCGCTCATGAACAATCTCAAAAAAACGACTCATTCCGATCAACTGACATTGGTCAATCGTATCCGTGGCATTTTAGCTGTGTCCGATGGACACTGATTCTCCACGATCGCTCAAATTCTTCAGGTCAGTGAAGAAACTATTCGTCAATGGGTGGTCAAATATCTATGCGGAGGTTTGAAATCTCTATTGACGCTCCGCAAGAAGCCTGGACGTCCTCCAAAATTGAACAAGGGATTTTTCATGCTGAAAGTTCTGCTCCGCCATCTGCTATGTTCATGGTGCCTTCCCCGGAAAATAAAAATAGATAATGAATTGTTACGTTTGAGACTTAACAAACAAAAGCTGGAATGGGAAGAAAAAATCAGGGAGCGTCTGAGTTTTTTCATTTCAAATCCGCTATCCGCATAAAACACAGGAAATTACGTTGAAAAATAAATTCAGGTGGTATAGTAGACAGCTTGTATACTTTTCTGATCCTTTTTTGGAGGTTGTCTGTATGAAAAATCCGATGAAACACATTAAAATTCCACAAACGCCCATGGGGGTGGGCCTGCGTATGCTGAACCAGTTTTCAGGATCACAACTGGCAAATCAGTTCGGCTTGAGGGAATACGCTGAAAAACTGATGTATCACGGAATGAAAACCGTGGTGAAAACTGGAACCATCGCCCAATCCCAATTTCAATCCCTGAAAAAAATTCTGCCGAAACAGGAACTTTCACATGCGACTCCAGCCAATGTGTTTGATCTGACCTTAAGCGATGAACAGCAGATGATTTGCGAAACCATCCATGAATTCGCGGATCAGCAGATAAAAAAGGTAGCTCGACAGGCCGATGAAGAGCGAACCGTTCCTGAAGGATTTTTCAAGCAATGCCAGGACGTCGGACTCAACCTGCTGGCGATTCCTGAAGCACTGGATGGAGCTGGCACCAGCCGTTCCCCTGTGACCAGTGTGTTGATGGCTGAAGAACTGGCGAAGGGGGATATGTCGCTAGCGTTGGCGGCTCTTGCACCGCTGGGAGTGATCAACGCCCTCAATGAATTTGGTAGCTTGAACCAGCAATCCCATTATCTTCCCAATTTTGCCGGCGAAGAATTCGTTGCGGCCGCGATCGCGCTCATGGAACCCAAAGCCCGCTTTAATCCGGATCGACTTGAAACCAAAGCGGTCAAAACACCACAGGGATATGTTATCACTGGTGAAAAATGCATGGTTCCGCTGGGGGCGCAATGCAAACTGCTGCTGGTTGTGGCGAATCTTTCCGGAGAGGGACCCAAAGCTTTTCTGGTAGAAACCCATGCGGAAGGAATCTCGTTTCAGGAAGAACGGCATATGGGGCTGCACGCTACCGGAATGTCACGAGTGAAATTGAACAATGTCACTGTGGCTCATGACGCGTTGCTGGGAGAACAGGAAAAAAACTATGATCATCAAAAATTGCTGGATCTCTGCCACATTGGCTTGTGCGCTCTGGCCGTGGGAACCTGTCAGGCTGTGCTGGATTACACGATTGATTACGCCAATGCCCGTGAAGCTTTTGGTGAACCCATCAGTCATCGTCAGGCGGTAGCCTTCATGATTGCGGATATCGCCACAGAACTCGAAGCCATGCGCATGATGACCTATCGGGCCGCTAGCAGGGCAGAGCAGGGACTGGATTTTCATCGGGAAGCGTACCTTGCCCGAATATTCTGTGCGGATAAAGCCATGGAAATCGGCACCAATGGCGTACAGTTGCTGGGCGGACATGGATTTGTATGTGAACACCCCGTAGAACTTTGGTATCGCCAATTGCGGGCAATCGGAATTCTGGAAGGCGGCTATCTTGTTTAATACAAATTCCATCTCAATTTTTTATGAAGGATTCTTATGATCAATCTCGAAATTCCCAAAAGTTTGAAAGTGATTTCCGACATGGCCCATGAATTGGCGGAATCCATGTTTCGTCCTATTTCACGCAAATATGACACCGCCGAGCATGAATATCCGGTCGAACTGAACATGTTGCGTTCCATCCTCGACGGCATGGAAGACGGCGGTGCCGGACAAGGCGCTGGCGGATTGAGCCGTGACAAGGAAAAAGGCAAAGACCCCAAAAAAATCCGTAATGGCAAAAATATGGGAACGGTCCAGAACATGATTGAAATGTGCTGGGGTGATGTTGGACTCGCCTTGACCATACCGGGGCAGGGGCTGGGCAACGCGGCGATTGTCGCAGTGGCAACTCCCGAACAGAAAGAACGGTTCCTGGGAAAATGGGCCGCCATGGCCATTACAGAACCCGGAACCGGATCAGACTCCAGCAACATTTCAACCACGGCGGTTCTGGATGGCAATGAATGGGTGCTCAACGGTGAAAAAATCTTTGTCACTGCCGGAGAACGCGCGGATCTGGTGGTGGTCTGGGCCTCCATTGATAAAAAAGTCGGAAAAGCCGCGATCAAATCGTTTGTCGTGGAAAAAGGCACCCCTGGAATGGAAGTTGTCCGTCTGGAAAAAAAACTGGGAATCCGTGCCTCTGACACGGCAACCATCATTCTCGACAATTGTCGCATTCCCCGCAGTAATTTGCTGGGCACCGAAGAAATCGACACCCAGAAAGGGTTTGGTGGTGTCATGCAAACGTTTGACAACACCCGTCCAATTGTCGCCGCCATGGCAATTGGCGTGGCCAAAGCCGCCTTGGAATTAACTCAAGAGCTTCTTTCCAAAGAAGGAATTGAGCAAAAATATCAGGAACGCCTGTTTGATGTCAGTGCGGCTGAAGCGGAGCTGTATAAAATGGAAGCGGATCTGGAAGCGGCACGACTGCTAACCCTGAAAGCCGCATGGATGGCCGACAATGGCCGACCCAATTCCAGAGAAGCCTCCATGGCCAAAGCCAAGGCCGGACGCATGGGCAACTGGGTCACATTGCGTTGCGTGGAACTTTGCGGAAGCCTGGGCTACAGCGAAGAATATCTGCTGGAAAAATGGGCGCGGGATTCAAAAATTCTCGATATTTTTGAAGGCACCCAGCAAATTCAAAAACTCATCATTGCCCGGAGTTTACTCAAAAAATCCTCAAAGGAATTGAAATAGCATGGATTCGTTTCTTGAATTTATCCGCCATGCTCTGGAAGAACAGGCCGATCCTGAAATTTCCAGAGGCATGGGCGCCTACATGAAAACCAGTCAGAAATGTTATGGAGTGAAAGCTCCCGAACGCCGTCAGATTTTCAGGGAAGCCCGCCTTCGGTTTCCTGTGAAAACCTTTGATGAATATCGGGAGTTGATTCTGGCTCTGTGGCAGGGGGAAAGTCGTGAAGAAATGTACATGGCGCTCGACGTTGCTGAATATTACAAAAAGTTTCAGACTAATGACGCCATGGATCTGTATGAAAAATTGCTGGAAACCGCGACCAACTGGGATCTGGTGGATCCGATTGCCGGCAGTCTGGTAAGCCGGTTGGTGATGAAGAACAGGGCACATGAAGCCCGGTTGCAACAGTGGCTCCATTCTGAAAATTTCTGGTTCCGCCGATCCGCCCTGCTGGCACATCTCCGCCACCAGGACACCACCAACGTTCCCCTGCTGGAAGCATCCATCCTTCAGTTGATGCACGAAAAGGAGTTTTTTATCCGCAAGGCGATTGGCTGGGTTCTCCGTGGTTATTCCTATGTGGATCCTGAATGGGTTCAAGCCTTTGTAAAACAACACGAAAACGAACTTTCTGGCCTCAGCAAACGGGAAGCCCTCAAAGCGATCCATCGAAAAGCCTCACGCCTTTGAGTTTTCAGACAATCGTTGTGCGCGGATTCGCAAGTTGCAGGCATTTTATTCGGAATGCTGTTGTAGCACCTCCAGAAATTTTTGGCCGTAACGCTGAAGTTTTGTTTCGCCAACGCCGGTGATTCTGCTGAGCGCATCGATGGTTTGCGGGCCGATTTCCGCCATTTCCCGCAACGTCGAATCATGAAAAATCAGATAGGGTGGCACATTTTGGGCGCGGGCCAGATCCATCCGCAGTTCCCTGAGTGATTCCCAACGTTCCCAAGCAATTTGTGAACGGAAATGGCTGATGTTCAAGGGATTCTTTCGGGCAACTTTGGTCGATGCTTTTTTGGCGACAAGCTGTTCTTTCCGCATGGTCAATCCCTGTTCGCCTTTGAGCACAGGCTTGCATTTACTTGACAGGCGCAAGCCGCCATAACCTTCCAGATCCACATTGAGCATGTCCATTGCCAGCAGTTGCCGGAACACCGAACGCCATTCCTTTTCAGACAATTCTTTGCCGATGCCGAATGTGGAAATTTCGTGATGACGCTTCTGACGGATTCGATCTGAGTCTTTTCCAAGTAGCACATCAATCAGATATTCCACACCAAACCGCTGTCCTGTCCGGAAAACACAGGACAACGCTTTTTGTGCCGCAATCGAGGCATCCCAGGTTTCCACGGTGTTCTGACAAGTGTCACAATTGCCGCAGGAGTCTGCGGCATCTTCCCCGAAATAGCGGAGAATCACATGACGACGGCAATGGACTGTTTCACAATAACCCAGCAGGGATTCCAGTTTTTGCTGTTCCACCCGTTTATGCTGTTCAGAGGCTTCTGATTTGGCCAGCATTTGCCGGATCATGATCACATCCGACAAACTGTAAACCATCCATGCGTCAGAAGGTTCACCATCTCTGCCGGCTCTGCCTGTTTCCTGATAATAACCTTCCATGCTTTTGGGCAGATCGAGATGGGCCACAAACCGGACATTGGGTTTGTCAATACCCATGCCGAACGCGACCGTTGCCACAACGATGATATTTTCTTCTCGCAAAAACCGGTATTGATGCCGTTGCCGATCCTTCGTTTCCATACCGGCATGGTAGGGCAGGGCCGTGTAGCCATGATCGGTGAGCCATTCGGCGGTTTGCTCCACTTTTTTACGGCTCATGCAATACACAATGCCGGAATCATTGGGATGTTCTGTTTTCAGAAAATCCAGCAGTTGTTGTTTTGCATTGGCTTTGGGAACCACCCGGTAATGAATATTGGGACGGTCAAAACTGGAAATAAAAATTCCAGCCTGCTCCAGCCCCAGTTTCAGGCGAATCTCACGCCGTGTCAGTTCATCCGCGGTCGCCGTAAGAGCAACCCGTGGAATTTCAGGGAAGCGTTCATGCAAAACGGTGAGTTGGAGATATTCCGGACGAAAATCATGGCCCCATTGCGAGACACAGTGGGCTTCATCAATAGCAAACAGCGACAGTCGTGTTTGTGACAACAGGTTCAGAAACCGGTCAGTCAATAACCGTTCCGGAGCCACATAAATTAAATCAAGCTCGCCTTGACGAACCTGCTGCTCAATACGTTGATTTTCCTGGTAGGTCTGGGATGAATTCAGAAATTCGGCACGCACTCCATTTTGCTTGAGTGCTTCCACCTGGTCTTGCATGAGCGCGATTAGCGGTGACACAACGACGCCCACGCCTTCACGTAGCAGGGCTGGAATCTGGAAACATAAAGATTTTCCACCACCTGTGGGCATCAGCACGAGGGCGTCTTTTCCACAAAGCAGTTGATGAATGATTTCTTCCTGTCGGCCCCTGAAGGATTCATAGCCGAAGACATGTTTCAAAATTTCCAGAGGGGATGTGAAGGAAAAATTAGTATCGGGCATAGGGATCAAAAGGACGGGATTGTCGTAGCAGATTGCGCACAGTCGGCATATGCGGCTGAAACGGAATCGCGGGACGTGGAGGAACAGACAGATTAAGCGTGTTGCCGAAGGGGGTTTCTTTGAGCTTCAGGTTGTAAGTCATCACCATCAGTGGTTCAAGATTGACCACATCTTCAATGTTGTATGCCAGCAGGGTATCGAGGGCATGCTGGTTTTTATTTTTAATATATTCATTCCACAGCAACACAGCAAACAGACCATCGATGCCATCAAGTTCCTTGCGGTCCAGGCCGAATTCCTTTTCACATTTTTTCAGTCCTCCCTTGTATCCCAGACTGCGCAATACATTTCTCAGATCGATGTGGGAATGGGGTAGTTTGATACCGAAATAAGCTTGAATGAACGGCACATCGAAGTTTTTGCCGCAAAAAGTTACCAGCAGCGAGTATTTTTTAATGTCTTCAGGAAAGTCCTGAAGGTTGATGCCATTCACATAATGGAATATTTTTTTTCCATCATATACGGCAATGGTGGTGATCTCGCTTTCACCCACGGTCAGTCCTGTGGTTTCGATATCCAGATAAGCCACACTATTCCGAAATTCGGAATAAAGCCGCCAATGCTGGGCTGACGCCAACCGCTGGGCAAAAAACTGAGGATGATTTTTTTGCAGATGATCAAATGAGTTACGTATTGCGGGATGATAAATTTCTTGTTGACGCCGGGTCAGTACAGGATCGCTTGTCTGAAGGAATTCTTTCCATGAACGAATCCCCTGGTCCCAAAATTTTTTTTCAGATTGAGGACCAATGGCGGGTAAATGACAGAAAGTGTGTTGAAGCATGATATTCCGGTCAGGAGTGATGAGCAAGCAGATGATATCCGCTAAAATATCAGGAAAAATGAGAAAATCTCGCAATATCCTGAGTGTCAGGTTGTACCTCTGAAGAATTAAAGAGTCCATGTTTAAGTCACATCTTCAGAATCCATGCGTCCGCATTGCCAATTGGAACAGCTTTTTCGCTCAGCAAAATTTTTCTTGAATGTTTGAATATTCAGGGTAAATAGTCGGGACTTAACTGAGTTCCCCAATAGCTCAGTCGGTAGAGCAGGTGACTGTTAATCACCGGGTCCGTGGTTCGAGTCCGCGTTGGGGAGCCATCCTATCAGTTATTTAGCCTTCCAAAGTTCCCCAAGACGAATCGACTACAGATTTCCTTTTTATAGCCTGGTCACAAAAAATAATATCAAAGGCCAACGTCATTATTTTGTTAATTCTTGTTGCGTGTTATTTTCAATCTAATCACGCAAATCCCGCTTACATTCCCGTTTTCTAAAGATTCGCCCATACAATAACTGATGCTACTGGCGAAACGATGACGAGGGCCAATAGTGGCGCCATCCAAACCATAGCCTTGCAACCCGCAGGCTGAGTAATAAAAAGACCGATAGCCAGAAGTGAAGGATTCAATCTGGTGAATTATTCAATAATGCATGCAAATCTTGTTTTTTCGCAGAGGCTCGGCATATACTTCAGAGTTCACTTCGGACAAAAAATATTTAACCGGAATTATCGCATCAAGTATGTCTCTTTTAGACCTTTCATGGAAAAATCAGGAAATTGAAGGCCAACAACGCCTAATCCTTAAACTCAGCAACGAGTTTAATATTTCCAAGACTTTTGCCAGCATTCTGGTTTCGAGAAAATTATACCAGCTTGATGCTGTTGCGACCTATTTGTTTCCCTCTGAAAAAGATTGCCACCATCCCCGCAAGTTGTATCAGATTGATCTGGCTATCAACCGTATTTATCAGGCTCTGCAGTTGCGACAAAAAATTGCCGTCTACGGTGATTACGATATGGATGGCACTGCGGCCACTGTGATCATGTATCGTTATCTTCGTAAAATAGGCGGCAGAGTCTCCTATTTTATTCCGGAACGTCTGAAAGATGGCTATGGCATGTCAGAAGCCACACTCATTATGTTAAAAAGCAAGAAAGTCGATTTAATAATCACAGTGGACAACGGTTCAGCGTCTGTCAAGGAAGCCCATTTTTTAAGGCAGGCCGGCATTGACCTCATCATTACGGACCATCATCAGCTTGGGACCGAAATTCCTGATGCGCTAGCGGTTATTAATCCGATGCATCCTCATGGCACTTATCCGTTCAGCGGCCTTTGTGGTGCCGGTGTTGCCTACAAACTTCTGATTGCGCTGGATGAAAAACTTGAAAAACATCATTACTGGGAAACCTCAGGCTGCATTCGTCCTAATCTGGAACGTGATCTGGATCTGGTAGCAATCGCGACCATTGCGGACCGGATGCCGCTGATTGATGAAAACCGGTTTCTTGTACGCAAAGGATTAGAAATTCTGAATCAACATCCCCGACCCGGGTTAGAGGCCTTGATAAAAGCCTGCCGGGTTCATGGTGAAATTACACCGAATGCTATCAGTTTTAAAATCGCGCCTAAAATCAATGCGGTTGGACGACTCAGTGATCCCAGTGTGGGCGTAAAATTGTTGCTGTCAAAGTCTGTGCATGAAGCACGGCCCTTTGCGCAAATACTGATTGATCTTAATGCCGAACGTCAGAATATTGAGCGTAAGATCCTTCATAGTGCCATGCTGTCTGCAGATACGCAGTCAGACAAACATTTTATTATTCTGCTTGACGAAACATGGCATCCGGGACTCATGGGCAACATTGCTGCCAAAATTGCCTCTCAATTCCACAAACCGACTTTGGCACTCACTCTGTCACAAGATAATTTTCTGGTGGGATCCGTAAGAGGTGTCGGTGGCATGGATGTCTGGACAATGCTTGAACGATGTTCCGGATTTCTTGAAAAATATGGCGGACATGAAGCTGCCGCCGGTCTGAGTCTGGTGACTCAAAATCTTCAGGGATTTTGCAGAAAATTTGAGGATGCGGTGGAACTTGCCCTCAACCAACCCCTACGTTCATCCAATGAACTGATGATTGATACATGGATTGAAGGCGATCAGATCAATCAACAATTTATTGAAGAATTGACAAAAATGTCTCCGTTTGGATCAAACAACCCTGAACCCGTATTAGGCATTTCAGGCGCACTCGTTAAAAAATTATCGCTTTTTGGAAAAAATCATCTGAAATTCATGATTGAAACATGTGCCAAAGAATTTGAAATTGTCGCATGGGAACATTCAGACTGGTATTTAAAGCTTGGAAAAACCATGGACCTGGCGGTAACCCCCCAAGGATGGGATCATGATAATCACGAAAATAAACCATTCCAATTTAAGGCAATTGATGTTAAAAGCGCCTGACTTTTATTTATTGAAGTTTACATGAAGGATCGTCTGATTGTTTCTGAACACATCATTAAACAACTGTGTTATACGCTATTGAAACACCTATGATTGAACATATTGGTATTGGGACAGGAATCATTTTTTATCTGATCGGTTGGGGGTTCAACCTCAATGATTCCAAAAATCCATCAATAATTCTGCGATTTTTACAAACACAGATGATCCGTGTTGGCTGGATGATCCATACACTGATCCTCGGGTATAAGGCATACTACGGTATAGATTGGCCTGCCCAGTTGGTTCCGGATCTGCTCAATTTTGTATCATGGGCCAGTATTCTTCTGCTATTGACGGCAAGAAGCCGGATGAGTCATTTTATCAACATCACCATTCTACCAATTTTTGCTTCCATGCTGCTGATGCTGTCACTTTCTTTTGACAGTGGATGGACACCCGGCATCGAAGTAACCGGTGAACATACCTGGAAATTTCAGTCATTTCTGCTGGCGCATATTGTCACATTGATTGCAGGACATTTGTTGTTTGCTCTGGCTTGTTTTTCCAGCATCCTGTTTTTGTATCAGGAATACCGGCTGAAAACAAAACTGGCAACGGTCAAGAGACAGCGCATGCCCTCTTTAAGTACGCTACGTCAAATCAGTTATCGAGCTACCTTCATTGGCTTTGTTTTTTTAACAGTTGGATTGCTTCTGGGTATTATGCTGGTTGATTCCACTCATGGCATGAATCAATTTGGCGTTCGACGGATGATGTCGATCCTGGTGTGGCTCATGTATGGTTTTTTCATTGTGGAACAGCGCGTTCAGGGCTATCAGGGTAAACGGGTGGCGATTGGCTCAATCGCTGGTTTCAGCATGGTCATTCTGGCAATAATCATTGAAATCTATTATCTTCAAGTTCCAGCGTCATAGGTCCACTGCATGAGATTTGAACAGATCCTCGGTAAATTCCAGGAAGAACTGAGGGAAACACGTGAATTCATGATATCTCATGTCACACGAGATCTTGGAACTATTAAAGGATCCGATGCGTTTGCCGCCTATCCAACATCCCAGTTTTTGCGTTCAATCATTCTGTTCAGCAGTGCCACTGATTCAAGAAATACCACCCTCCCTCTTTCTCAAATTGCCAGTGTGCTGGAATATCTGCATCTTGCCTCCAAACTTCATCGACACATTCCACAGATTGATGAATTCCGCCGACTCAACAAAGAAATTGCCAATTGGTGGCATAATGAACTGAGCATTCTCGCAGGAGATTATTTTTTATCGATTTCGTTCAAGATTCTCACACAGTTGGGGAACATGGATCTCCTGGAGCTAATTTCAAATGCGACAAGACTCATTTCACAGGGACAGGTTCTTGAAATAGCCAATGGTTCCGGAACCTCATCCGAGCAAATTTATTTTGAAATTGCAGGAAATAAAACCGGGAGCCTGGCAGCGGCGGCGGCAGTATGTGGGAGTATTTCTGATAATTCCGAAATGATTGTCAGGGATAGTTATTATGAATTTGGGTTTCAACTGGGCATCGCTCTGCAAATCCATGATGATGCACAAACCTGCGCTAATCCTCAAATGCTGGAATACGCCTTGCGTGAGAACAAGACGCTGTACCCCATATGTTGCCTGCTGAATCGTTTTCCTGATCAACTGGAAACAAGGGAACTGTTGACCCATCTTCATGAAAACCATATACAATCCGCCAGTCAGTTGGCATACCGCATGTTGTCACAATTAGCCATCATGCCTCTGGTTGAGCAGGAAATTTCCTCAAGACTGCAAAAAGCCTCTTCCTCACTAAGCAAGCCTGATCAGTTTGAACATCTCATGGCGTTATGCCAGTCTCATAATTTTTCAGTTTAAAAAAGAAACACTATTGACGAATTATTCCAAGACCCTATAGTGAGTCCTGCGAGAATAAAGTGGAGAATCCCATGATTATTTAAGACAGGATGGATGTATTCTCATAAATTATTGTTGATGACCTGTTTTCAGTGAGAGATGATGACCGAGCCAAACCCAAATTCAGCCGAACATTCTACTATTTCAGCACCACCTCAAAACTGGCAATTGATGGATGCTGTACAAATGGTGGAAATGCTAATGGAACTCTTTGATAATCAACGTGATGAAGCTCAGAATCACCTCAAGCGTGAACACAGCAAACTGGTGCGACTCAGCAAATCAGGTCATGCTCACAACAAACGAATGGTAGAAAAAAAAATTTCACAAATTGAAAAATCCATGAAATTGTTACTTGGAGTCGGATGATTTCCGGCTCGATTCCAACTGCACACGCCACCGGGACAATACATCCGAAAGTTTTCCACTCCAATCAGCCCATTCAACTGAAGCATCGGTGCTTTCCACCACCGATGGCGACCTGACAGAAATAGTTTTTTCCTGAACCATCTGTTTCAAGGCCTGAATCCTGGAGATATATTCAGAGTTGTCCTCAGCAACTTCTTCAACATCATTCAGGGTTTCCTCATTTTTTTGATTGCTGGCAGCATCTGTTTGAGTTGCGCCCAACCACATGGAATTGGCACGAACCGCATTGAGTGTTACTTTTTTTTGAGCGAATAATGACACCGATGCCAGAACATCATGTAGTTCAGGAAATGCCTCCTGACAATATCCCAGAAACCAGTCTGATCCAGGCAATGTCTGAGCATTTTCACCATCCATGACATACAGCACCAGAATCGCTTTCTGACTTGAAATTCTGTGAATGAATGCAGGCATGCAGACGCTGGCCACTGGTTCTGGGATAATCTCATTCCAGTGTGTCGCCAATTTACCAACCCAGATCTGATCTTGTCTGGCCTGTCCTAAATCGCCCACATGGCACTCAATACGTTTTATATGGAGTCCCGGGACTGATTGGTTGAGTAATTTCAGGTAACGTTCCATCTCCAGATAAATAATCTGGGCAAATCCGCCATCATATACCACCAGGTGCAAAATTTCATTGTCCTGTTTTTTCTGTAAGCGTAAAAACCAGTGATTTTCAGTTTCGTCCAAACATGTGCCTGCGTCTTTTTCAAGAGCCTCCCGCAGCGCTGGAGCGGAAGAGAACGTTTTGTTGGTTAATAGCGTCAGGCTCTCATGAAACACGGGTCGCAGATAATTTTTCAGTATTTCCACCGCTTGATAATCAATCTTCCATTGCCAGGATGTTTTGATGTTCCTGGGGTAGGCATTTTGAGCCAGAAACTCATCCACAGAATGGAACCACATCTTGCGAAGTTTGATCAGATGTATTACATGATCCTGACCAAGCGCATGAAATAAATGGTTCAGCATTTGGGGCAACTTGTTTTTTGCCAGTTTTTCCCGGTGTGTTTCCTGAAAACCAACCTGTGATTTTACCTTCCGGGATATTTTTTTAAATACATCTGAATTTGCTATTTCTGGAGAAATCATGGATTCCCTGGAAAATGAAATGATTCCTGGATTATTGGTAGCAATGCCAAGCCTGCAAGACTCTTATTTTGAAAAAACAGTAGTTTTGATGTTGAATTATAATAGCAACGGTGCTTTTGGTGTCGTCATCAACAAAAATTCGAACAATCTGATTAAAGATTTATTAGTCAACAAAGACAATGTAAATTCAGATAAATTTAATTTTCCGTTGCTATTGGGAGGACCTGTCCAGACAGATTCTTTCTGGGCACTCCATTCGCCTGATTTTTCCGGAGAATCTTCAACCACGGTCTCAACAAATATTTCAATCAGTTCCGCACAGGAAGTATTGTTGGCGATTGTTGGAGATGAAGGGCCTCAACAACTACACATCGGTTGTGGTTATGCCGGCTGGGGACCCGGCCAACTGGACAGGGAGATTGAGGATGAATCATGGTGGTTGATGCCCTTGAATGAATCACTGGTGATGACAACAGAACACAAAAAACAGTGGGAAATCATGATTCACGATCTGGGAATTGATCCCCTGATGGCATTTATCAAATCGGGAACTGTTTAATGACGTTGCTTTATGCTATAGCCCACTCCATGGAGCGCGCTCATTTTTTTCTTGAAGGAAAAGTACCACTCATACAACTCCGTTTTAAAAACCAGTCTCTGCTTCCTTATAAAAATCAAATCACTGAATGGATTCTTCAATATCGTGAGAGCCATATCATCATTAATGATAATCCTGAATTTGCCATAGCTGTGAATGCCTGGGGGGCGCACCTCGGACAAGAAGATTTACAGCATTACCAACCCGAAAATTTTTTCAACACGTCATTAAAGCTGGGAATTTCAACGCATTCTGTTGAGGAATGGCACATTGCCCAACAGTTTAAGCCGGCCTATGTGGGGTATGGGCCAATCTTTCCTACAAAAACAAAAACACTGAATTATACGACACATGGAATTCATGGATTGGCAACCTTTGTACAGAAGGTATCGGCTCCTGTTGTGGCAATCGGTGGAATCTCAGCAGACAAGCTGAAGGACGTTCTGAAGGCAAATCCATGGGCTATTGCCATGATTTCAGGTTTGGATCACCTTCAGACTCAGGAAGATCTATTTTTTCTGCAACGAACTTTTCTTTCCATTTCCCAGCAATCGGCCATAAACACGTGATCCCTGAAAATCAAAATTCAGCCTTTTTTTCTGGGGTAATTGTTCATGGCTCATTTCAGTAAAGCCACAATTCTGGAACACGAGTGTGGTGCGAGTGAGTGCGAAGATGAGTTTATAGTAATTTTTCGGAGCAAGATTAATGGCTTCCAACACCATAAATCGACCGATTCCCCGATTGCGATGGGTTTCTTTCACGGCCAAACTGGCTATTTCAATGGATTGATCATCATCATACGGGATAAGTTCACAGCATCCGGCCAATTCTTCATCAATACAATAAACCAGAAAATTTTCGATATGCTGTTCAACATATTGAATTGATCTGGAAACAATCGCAAAATCTTGAACAGGTTTTTTTAAAATTTCCAGAATCATATGACTGTCACTGAGTCGTGCTGGACGAATCTGTGTATAGGAACTGTTGGTCACCATGGTGCCAATCCCGGTGGATGTGAGTAACTCTGCCAGCAACGAGCCATCCAGGGAACTATCCAGCAGGTGACACCGCTCAACACCTCGTTCACAGGCATCAATCAATGCCGATAAGGATGAGCGAAGTCTGAATTCCGGCTGATTATCTCGAAGCCATTGTTTCATGGCAGTGGTTGTCATTTCATGAATTTCAGCCAATGCTGGATGTTCCTCTTGAGATGTTTCTGTTAAAATGATTAACTTTCTGGCGCGGATTCTGGCGGCAACTTCTACGGCAACCCTGTTGGGATCCAGCAGTAGCAAACGACCTTTTTCACCAATCGCAAAGGGTGGAATGATTGGTAAATAATGTTGCTCTGTCATTTTTTGTAATGCTTTTGTATTGATATCACGGATTATACCCGTAAAATGCGCCGTTTCATCCTGTTTGTAATCAATTTTCTCAGCATGAATGAAATGACTGGAAATCGGCACAATGTCTTTTCCATAACCATGTAAACGTGTCATTAGCTGCCAGTTGATAAATGCGGTATTTTTCTGAATTTCTTCCATGGTGTCATATTCCTCATCGGTCTGTTGCGTTTGTCCCGGATCAAACAATGAGGTTTGTAAACCCTGTATCAAAATAATACGAATACCTACCCGGTATAATAAAACCAGATCATCCAGCACGCCGGAAATATCATGTTGTAACGCATCACCTGCGAGTTGAATTACAAAAATATCCTGATGAAACTCTTCCAGATAGGGTAATGCAGCTCTAAGATTATGAATGAAGCCAATCCACACCTTTTCAGAAGATATATCATGATCAGACATACGACCTTTATGAAATGGAGAAAATCTGAATGAATCCGCAAATCTCCGTGGTTATTCCCGCCTACAACAGTAAAGAACTATTACAACGCTGTTTGAAATCGCTGGCCAGTCAGACCGCATCGCTATCCCGCTTTGAAGTCATTGTTGTGGATGACGGGTCCAGTGATGGAACGATGGATATGCTGCATTCATTTGCACAAAACAGTCCTTTCAAATTCAACTTCAGGCACATTCCAAACTCCGGCCCTGCAACAGCCCGGAATTTGGGGATTTCTCTGGCAACATGTGCTTGGATTGCATTTCTTGATGCGGATGTTGTCGCCCATCCCAACTGGATTCAGCGTGGATTGGAACTTATTGAACAAAATCCCTTTGCCGGTGGTTTTGAAGGCAAAACTGAGGTCAATAATCGCCATGAACAAACCGCATTTACGCATCAGACAGAGAATACCTTTGGCGGGCGTTATCCTACATGCAATCTGATTGTACGCAAGGTGTTTTGTCATTTCTATACCAAATATCGAATTCCGTTTCGTGAGGACACAGACCTGGCATTTTGTATTCTTGAATCAGGATTCAATATTTTCTTTGATCCGCATCTGGTGGTGTACCATCCTCCCTTGTCACCCAATTATTTACGTCCTATTTACCTGGCAAAACGCTATTATTATAATGGTCTTCTGCAACGAAGGTTTCCACGGCGTTATAAAAAGGAACTCGATATTCATCGAATCATGGGATTGGAAATCCCACACTTAAAATTAAAACTCTATGGCATGTTCCTTTTATTCCAGATTGGGTTTATTGGGAGTCTGGCATATATCCCCTGGGGCGTCACACCGGCAATTTACGCAGGATCTGTCTATTTTTTCGCATATCTTTATGGGTGTGCTTTCAGCATGCTCAAAGTGGATGCACGCTCTCGTAAAATAGTGGATGGCTTGGCTTTTGCCGCACAAATTCACATTGTTCCCTGGATTCTATACCTCCAACTGATCAAGGGCTGGCTCGATTTTCGACAAGAAACGCCCTTTTCCAGACACAACTGGTTAAATCAGATTAAATTTCCTGTTGCCCAGCGTCCCCATGATATTATTCTGGTATCAACAGCAGACTGGAATCATCCCTTCTGGACCAACAAACAACACATTGCCTTACGTCTTGCTCAACGCGGAAACCGTATTTTATTCGTAGAATCCCTGGGTTTGCGTCAGATGACACCCTCTTCAAGAGACTTGTTGCGTATCTATCGACGTTCTCTGCTTCTGCTGAAAGGCATAAGGGAGCCTGTTCCTAATCTGTTTGTTTGGTCGCCCCCCATTATACCATTACATCGTTTTAATATTATTAGAAAAATCAACTGGGTTATTTTGAGCAAAATGATACAGCACTATTCTCGTAGTCTTCATTTTGAAAATCCGATTTTGTGGTCATACAACCCAATCATTTCGGAATTGGCGGATGATCTGAAGTCATCCAATATTATATATCATTGTGTGGACGAGTTAAAAGCCGCACCGGGCATGCCGGCCAAAACCATTGAAGCTCAGGAGGAAATTTTTTCAAGAAAAGCCCGAATTATTTTCACAACGTCACCCAATCTTTATAAAACACGTAAACTATGGAATTCTCAGACCTATTATCTGCCTAATCCATGTGACTACGAGCATTTTCACAAAGCTTCTCAAGATATACCCACCGCGAGAGAACTCCAGGATATCCCTGAGCCTAGGCTTGGTTTTGTCGGTGCGTTGAGTCGTTATAAAGTCAATGGTCCTTTGTTGCGTACTATTGCTGAACGTTATCCTGACTGGCATTTGATATTGATTGGTGAAATCGGCGAAGGTGAACCAGGTTCCAAATTTGACGAAATTGCGGGATTAAGCAATGTGCATATCGTTGGTCCCAAACCATATCAACAACTTCCGAATTACCTCAAAGGATTTCAGGTTGCCTTATTGCCATGCCCCATTAATGATTACACGCAGAATATGTTTCCACTGAAATTTTTTGAATATCTTGCCGCGGGATTACCGGTCGTGACTACGGCGTTACCCGCACTGAAAGATTATAAAGACATGTGTTACTGGTGTGATACAGATGAAGCCTTTGTCGAATCAATTCGTCTGGCTATTGAAGATACGCAATCAAGACCTGATAAAATCCGTAAAGGAATAGAATTGGCAAAACAAAATACGTGGGATCATCGAGTGTCTTCAATGCTTGAAATTTTATCCAAACATATCGAATATCCACCGGAAAACAATATTTGAAACTTCAACAACGAGTTCATTAATTATGCTGTTAGATTCATTGAAAACTTATAAAATATCGCGTAAACAACTGGCAATCTTTCAAAAAAAAGGGTTGACAGAAGAATGCGTTAAGAATTTGGCTTCCCTAGAAGATCAATTGTTTGTTTCGAAAGATTCCTTTCTGACTAAATTGCAATCCATGCCTGAAGGCAATGAATTGCTTAAGCATCAAGCGCTGATTCTTGGAAAAACTCTCAGTTATTTTCGTCTGGACAAGTGGATCTCAAATAAAGTCATTCGTGAGTGGACAGAAGCACTCGTATTTGCGCTCGTGGTTGCGACAATTGTCCGAACTTTTTTGTTTGCGCCTTTCAAAATTCCATCCGGTTCCATGTATCCCACAATCAACATTGGGGATCATATTTTTGCCACCATGTTTTCCTATGGTGCGCCAATCCCTTTTACCGATATCAAACTGTTTCCGCAACCCATCGAACGTGGAGATATTGTCATATTTCCCTATCCACGGGATCCATCTATTGATTATATTAAAAGAGTCGTAGCTCTTGCCGGTGAAACTGTTCAGATCATTGAGGACCAGATTTATATCAATGGAACAGCGTTGAAAGAGCCTTATGCTTATTATGATCCTCAGAAGCAGCACATGATTGAACAATTCAAACTGACAGCCGGCGAAAATATGCCACCTATTAACAATTTTGGTCCGGTCACCGTGCCGGCAGGGCATATTTTTACCTTGGGAGACAATCGCTATAACAGTGCTGATGGGCGCTATTGGGGATTTGTGGATATCAAAACTGTCAAGGGACAAGGACAACTCGTTTATTGGTCTCATGATCCAGAAGCAGGACTGTTTGGCGGATACCGACTGGAACGACTGTTTCAACGATTGAAATAGTCCTACACCTATGTTTCAGAAAACAACCTTTGGCAGGATTACAGAGTTTATGAAAAATATATCTCGAAATGACAACTGCTGGTGTGGCAGCGGTAAAAAATATAAAAAATGTCACTTGGCACAAGACACTCAGCAACAACACACCAAAGTTCAAAAAACGTCACAGGGGATCATTATAAAAACTGAAGAGCAAATAGAGGGCATCCGTAAAAGCTGTCAACTGGCTAAAAAGACGCTTGATATGGTGGAAGAACGGATCAAATCCGGAGTTACCACAGAAGATATCAATCAATGGGTACATCAATATACGTTGGAGCATAAAGCCTACCCTGCCCCGCTAAACTATAAGAAATTCCCCAAAAGTGTGTGCACCTCATTGAATAATGTGATTTGTCACGGTATTCCGGATAAAACTCTTCTAAAAGAGGGCGATATCATCAATGTGGATGTCACCCCTATCTTGAATGGTTTTTATGGTGACAGTAGCCGAATGTTTATTATCGGTTCTGCTGATAAAGTAGCAGTTCGACTGGTGCAAGTTGCCAAGGAATGCCTGGATCTGGGGATTCAGGAAGTTCGCCCATTCAATACAATAGGTGATATTGGCCATGTGATTCAAAAGTATGCTGAAGGTCAGGGATTTTCTGTGGTAAGAGAATTTGCGGGACATGGAACTGGCATAGAATTTCATGAAGCCCCACAAATATTGCATTATGGGTCTCCAAAAACAGGTGAAATCATGCGTCCCAATATGATTTTTACGATTGAACCCATGATCAATTCAGGTCGTCCGGATAGTATGGTACTTTCAGATGGTTGGACGGCTGTGACGGTTGATGGCTCCTTATCCGCACAGTGGGAACATACCGTTCTGGTCACAGAATCAGGTGTTGAAGTACTCACAGCTTGATTCTGACAGAAGGCCTGCATACTATCCCCAAATTAAGTTTCTGTATTTTAACGACTAACTATCTCTGGAGACTCACATGATATCTTTGGTACCTGTCCATGGTGGACTGAATGCGCCTGTTAACCGAATCATTCCACTGTCACGAAGACAACAGTTTCTGCAAGAAGCTGAAAACTTCCCAGCCATTGAGGTCAGTAAGGCAGATGTATCATCCGTTTACCGATTCAGCGACGGGACATTGTCTCCGTTAAAAGGACCTATGGATGAAGAAGCATGGCACCAGGTTCTGGAAGAAAACACCATTGAGTACAATTTTAAAAAATACGCATGGACCATTCCTGTATCATTACCCTTGACAGATGAGGAAGCCGCCAACATTCCTCATGGGCATACCGCTGTTCTCAAGAATGAGAAGGGTGAAGTGTTTGCCATGCTAAAACACACCCAGGTTTTTAAATGGGATAAGCCAAAGTATATCAAAAGTGTTTATGGAACAGACCGGACAGACCATCCAGGCGCAGACATGGTGTTGAAAGATTCAAGAAATCTCCTGATAGGCGGCGCGATCTGGGCATTACCCCAAAAAATTGATCCAGCCTATAGTGAATTTGTATACTCTCCGCGTCAAACACGACTCTATATCGCTGAACAAAAATGGGATCGGGCTGTTGCGTTCCAGACTCGCAATCCGTTGCATCGAGCCCATGAATACGCATTGGTCGCGGGTGTAGAACAACTTACCAGAAAAGGTTTTTTCACCGGTGTTGTGCTGAATCCATTGATTGGCGAACTCAAGGGGGATGATGTGCCGGCCAAAATCAGAATGGGTTGCTATCACAAACTCCTTGAAGAAGAACTTCTGGGACAGGGAGATAAAGATATTGAACTCTGGAATAGCAGAGGCTATGACCTGACTCAGGTTTTTGCGCTGATAGGGCTTGATATCAAAATGTTTTATGGTGGCCCCAAAGAAGCTGTGATGCATGCGATTTATCGCCAGAATCATGGTTTCACTGATATTATTATCGGAAGGAAACATGCTGATGCGCCTTATCACGACGGTACTGCCATCTGGGGAGATTTCGATGCTCAGGAAATTTTTGAATCCATGCAAGGTAATCTTGAAATTCAACCATGCAAAATTGGTTTTGCCGGATATTACGAGAGTATGAAACGTGTTGACCTGATGGAGAATCATCCCGGAGAAAAACCGTTGTCTATCAGTGGCTCAAAAATCAGGGAATCGCTCAGAAACGGCGAAGTACCGGATCCGAGAATTATCCGGCCTGAAATATCCGCTATTCTGATTGATTATTACAAACAATCCGCCTGATCATCCACTTTCTGTTATAACCTGATAACAAAGGATAGAACTATGGAACCCTGGAACAAGAACCCCAAAAAATCGCCTTGGGACAAAAATCAATCACCTAATGTTGATGAAATTTTAAACAAGCTTCAACAACAGTTTCAACGTGGCTTTGATCAGAAACCATTAGGGTTTCTGATTCTCTTTGTTATCATTGCTCTGTGGATGGTGACTGGCGTCTTCATCGTTGACCCTCAGGAACAGGCTGTGATCAAGCGTTTTGGTGTAGTGATGGATACCGTTGGTCCCGGACCTCACTATCATCTTCCGGCTCCCATTGAAACCATTGAAAAAGAAAAAGTGACAGCGGTTCAACGGATTGAAATCGGATTCCGAACGGTCGATCCCGGCCCGCCGGCTCGTTATCGACAGGTCAAGCAGGAATCCATCATGCTGACAGGCGATGAAAACATTGTGGATGTTCAATTCACCGTTCAGTACCGCATATCTGTTTTATCCGAATATCTCTATAATGTGACTAATCCTGTTGACACTGTGCGTTCAGCCGCTGAATCAGCCATGAGGGAAGTGATGGGACATACAGCCGTGGGCGATGCTCTAACCATCGGAAAAGAACAGATTGAAATCAAGACCGCAATGCTACTCCAGGGAATTCTGAATGAGTATCAGGCTGGCGTAAAAATCGAGAATGTGAAACTTCAGGATGTTCATCCACCAGAGTCGGTCAAAGAAGCATTCAAGGATGTTGCCAGTGCCAAGGAAGATAAAGAAAAGGTGATCAATGAAGCCGAAGGATATGCCAACAATCTTTTACCCAAAGCACGTGGAGAAGCCTCTCAGATCATCAATGCGGCCAAAGCCTATGCTGAAGAGGTTGTTCTGCTGGCGGAAGGAAAAAGCCAAAAGTTTAATTCTGTCTATGAGGAATATAAAAAAGCCAAAGACATTACCCGACAGCGTATTCAGCTTGATACCATGGAACAGGTTTTGCCTAGAGTGAATAAAATCGTTGTGGATCCACAATTAGGCAAAAATTTTCTCCCTTTTTTGCCCATCAACCAACAGCAAAGCTTGAAAATAACAGAGCCCAAGGCTGAACCTTAAAAATTTGTTTATTTTCTTGATTTTTATCCTAATAACACGCACTAACACCATAGTGAACTTTTTTTCACCTATAATTTTACCACTCAGGAGTTACAATGCAGCTAAACCACCGCGTTGAAAAAAATATTTGTATTTTGTCTGTCGAAGGAAATATCGCGCTGGATGGCGTCAGTGATGTCAAAAGTTATCTGAAACCATTTCTGGATGATGATTCGATAAAGGGAATTGTTATTAATTTTGAAGGTGTGAATTTTATTGATTCTTCAGGAATCGGTCTGATTGTATCCGTGTTCAAAAATTTGCAACAACGTGGGGCAAAATTAACATTGTGCAAACTTAGCCAAAAGAATCAGGAAATTTTCAACATGACCCGTCTGGATAAAATCCTCAGTATCCATGAAACAGAAGCACAGGCTATATCCAACATCTAATTTTCTGAGATTGTGGTCGATTGTAATTCAATCGACTCTTTTTCATGAGTTGATCCCAACTATTTGAATACTTCTCATATAGTGAAGGATTTTTACCCCCCTTCAATGTCAATACAGTGAGAAAGGCTATCGCCAATTTTCCCTGAAGCACTCTTGGTCTTTTCAGGCCATCTTTCCTGAAATCTGCTTTTGTGAAAGCCTCCAGAAATTTATTGTTGGCTTGTATCCATCATATTGGGGGCAAGATCCATCTTGCTTAAAAAGGGCAATGGCTCAATATTCTTTTTAGTTTCAAAAAGATGAATACGATCCAACTCTGCTTTCAAGCTTTGAATTTCCTGCAACAACATCAATGTGTATTGTTTTCTCGTCATAATCCCTCGTCATTGGTATAGAGTATTTTTTCTGGTATCAAACGATGCCCCCAGGAAAAGAAAAGCAAAACAGAGACCAACTTTATCTGATTTTTAGAATCTCCTATGACAGCAATTAAAATCCCGGAAATATGTGCCATTGTTGTTACATGGAATCCCTCAGTCGATATTGACAATAACCTGAAGCAATTACTGGACGTTTGCCGGCACGTTATTATCGTGGATAATGGTTCTCCAGACGCCTACTGGAAGACGATTGAACACCTCGGATCAAACCCTCAAATCACGATTATTAAAAACGCGACCAACACTGGTATTGCCGGGGCGCTCAACCAGGGGATCTCCAAAGCAATGGAACAAGGCTATCAATGGGGTCTCACCATGGATCAGGACAGTTTGATCACTCATGAATGTGTACACGCACTTTGGACATCCTGCCTGTCTTGTGGGGAACCGGACAAAATCGCAATCATTACACCTGTCTATCGGGATCCGGCAACACAGAGGCTGATTCGTTCTAAAAACTGCAATTCTGAGACTGCTTATGTTGAAATCATCGCAAACATGACCTCTGGCAACCTTGTTCGACTTGCGGCAATCCAACAAGTTGGAATGTTTCGGAAGGATCTGTTTATTGATTATGTGGATTATGAAATTTGTCTCCGTTTAAGAAAACAAGGCTACAAAATTATACAGGCATGTCAGGCTGTCATGGATCATCAACTGGGGCAAACCACCCGAGTTGCTATTGTTGGGCAAGTTTTTTTTCCAACAAACCACTCACCGCTCAGACGCTACTACATTGCTCGCAATCGATTGGTTCTTTATAAAAACTATTGGAAAGATGAACCTCTGTTTTTAATTAAAGATGGAATACGATTTTTGGGAGAGTTGATGAAAATTATTTTTTTTGAACAGAATAAATCCGAAAAAATAGCTAAAACCCTGAAAGGAATTCATCATGGAATTTGCGGAAAAATGGGGATCTATGAACCCTAAGGTGTATGTCCTTCTCCTGAACTGGAATGGGTGGGTTCATACACTGGAATGCCTCGAAAGTTTGTTTCGCAATGAATATCCACACTGGCAGGTAGTGGTTTGTGATAACGCTTCGACAGACAATTCCATGTTTCATATTAAAAAATGGGCAGATGGCGAGATGTTGGCGCCTGTTGGGGCAAATCCGGAGATGGCCAGTTTCACCACACCACCGTGTTCCAAACCCGTTGTTTATTGCCAGTACACCCAGGATGACATTGAAAACTCTAACATAACGCAAGATAGCACTCCATTGATTCTGATTCAGAACAAAACGAACCTTGGTTATGCTGGTGGATGTAATGTTGGATTAAAATACATTTTAAAACAGCACAACGCCGCCTACGCATGGTTGCTGAACAATGACACGGTGATTGAACCGGGTGCGCTGACATCACTGGTAAACAAATCGCTGAATGACGCCCATTATGGAATCTGTGGATCAACGTTGGTTTATTATCATCAACCAAAGCACATCCAGGCCAGAGGCGGAAATCAGTATTTTCCTGCCTTGGGCAGCACATCCCACATAGGTTTCAATGAATTTTTTTCACGGATATCCGCAGAAGAAGAACTGAAACTTGAGAAAAAAATGGCTGCGCCTGTGGGAGCAAGCATGTTGGTCAGTCGTTCATTTCTGGAGAATGTCGGGTTGATGAGCGAAGATTATTTTTTGTATTTTGAAGAACTGGATTGGGCTTTGCGAGGTCGTGGGCGCTACCATCTGGGCTATGCGTCAGACAGCATCATTTACCATAAGGAAGGAGCGTCTATCGGTGGTGGAAACAAAGACAAACGACAAAAAAGTGAGTTGGCGGACTACTATGAAATTAAAAACCGTCTTCTCATCTCTCGTAAATTTTACCCAATGTTTATCCCGACTGTTTTAGCTGGGTATCTGATCACCATCATCAATCGATTACGCCGAAAACAGGTAAACCGCATCCCCTTAATTTTCCAGGCGATTCGTGACGGTTTGCAACAAAAAATCAATTGCGTTATTCATCAACAATTTCCCAAAACTTGATCGCATGGCGGTTGACCACTTTTCCATCCTTGAGTCCAATAGCATCCATGGTGTGCCATTGGACTTTCTGAATAAGAATATCCCCATCTAAAAATGTGACACGAATTGTTTTTTTTTCTGTCACAACCTGACTCAACAGCAGGGATTCATAAGAAATTTCTGTTCTGGATGATTTTCTTTTCTGTGGATCATTCATCGGCTCTCAATTCTTGTACAAGTTTTTTAACAATATGAGGAATTGCATTTTCGAGTGCTTTCTGAACTGAATGTGAGATCATCTCTTCAAATACCTTTTCCAGATTTCCAGAATGATGCAGGCCCCGGTCCATGACCGTGTCATTAACACGAAGGGTTATTTCTTCCTGTTCTTCAATATCCTGATATTCCGAATCATCATCCATCACAAGTGTTGCGGAACTATCTGAAAAATCCCCAACCTCTTCCTGAACAACTTCACTGAAAGCATCCACTGTTTCAGGTTCTCCCATAACAGAAGATTCGCCGGCGTCATCGGTGAAAACATCACCCAGTGAATCTTCTGCGTCCAGATCTACCTCATTGTCAAAAGACGCGGCGGCGGCTGTAGAATTAGGATCTTCCCAGCTATCCGCGGTATCCAGTTCATCATGAAAAGACGCGAATTCTTCTTCAGAATCTGTCTCTTCAATTTCTTCAGAAGAATCCAGTTCATCATGAAAAGAACTGACATTGTCATCCAATGCGACTTCATCGTCCTCAATATCGATCTCAACATCATATTCATTCATTTCCAGGGTAGACATTTCCTGGTCTAATTCTTCAAGTTCCGACATTGTTTGGCGTTCCATATCAGCGATCTGTGCGGATGACAGCGAAGGTTCATCATCGGACTCCAGGAGTTCCTGTTCAAAAACATCGCTTTTTGTTAAGGCCTCGACATCTTCGTTTTCAGAAGGTTCCTCAAAACTCAGTTCAGATGCGTCCTCTGAATCTGTCAGTTCGGTTTCATATTCAAGAGCATCGTTCAAACCATCAACGCTATCAGAATCATCGGACAACAGCATTTCATCGTCTAACGCATCATCCTCTTCAGCATCATCGGACAGCAACATCTCATCTAGCACATCCTCATCTTCAAAAGCATCGGCTTCCATTGAATCTTCATCCAGAAATGCTTCGTCAGAAGCTTCCAACGCGTCAGCAGAGATATCGCCATCATAAGTATTGTCGTTTACAGGTCCCAAAGCCAAAGTCTCTTCGTCCTCATCCATCAATTCGTCAGACATCTCGTCCAGCGGTTCATCCAGAGACAGTTCGCTTTCCAGAGTTAAATCATCAATTTCCTCGTCTTCTGCGGAAAAAGACGCGTCGTCCATAAAGTCGCTGTCCTTGATTTCCTCTTCAGGCAGATCAAAATCCAGTTCAGTAGAATCATCTTCCAGGGCAACCGAATATGGTTCAGTCTCATTATCCCCCATCATGAGCGCATCAATTTCTGTAACAGCGGAGTTTGCGGATGAAATCATGACGTTATCGTAGGCACTGATATCCGTGGTGTCATCAGGTGATTCAAAATCATCCATGTCCTCTTTGTCTTCAGCCGTCTCAGATTTTGCGGATTCTATTTTAATATCCTCAAGCCCGTCACGCAACGTTTGGATTCCCGGTGCGTCATAACCGAGCCCCAGGTCATCTTCAAAATCATTGACGAGCAATGAAATATCATCCAAGCCCTCTCTCAACTGTTGTTCATCCGGGGCGGTTGAAACTTTGAGGGGTTCTATGTCATCTTCAAGCATGGAAGACAGATCCGTAGTGGCATCCATGTCGCTTTCATCAACAGCAAGGGACGTATCCAACAGTTGTTCCTCCTCATCCAGCATAGCATCGTCGCCAAAATCAACGGAATCTGATTCTTCAAACGCGTCATTGTCTTCATCAAATACAGGAATTTCCTCCAGGTCTTCCTCGGGTTCTTCAAAAGCCTCTTCTTCTGAAGTCTCAAAGGCGCTTACATCCAGTCTGTCTTCATGCTCTGAATCTTCCAGTGACACATCCAGTTCGCTGTCATCACTCAGTGTTTGAGAACTGATTTTTTGAAGATGATGATCAATGTCCTCGTCCTCATCCTCCTCCTCTTGATCTTCCTCAAAATGATTTTCGTCGTGCGTATCTTTTAGTGTTACATGGATTTCTTCATCACTATTTTCATTTTCTTCATCAAAATTCACATCCAGATCATCCAGATCCAGTTCCGCGGACAATGAGAATCCATCGTCCTCTTCCGCATTCAATTGTTGCCGCACCAATTGATCTTCCACACTCCATTCCGGTGCTGTTTCTTCCCGGGCAGGATCAGAAGATATTTCTTCATCGATCAACAATGGTTCATTGGTGCTTCCCTCCATGTCTTCAGGGAGTGCTAACAGCACAGAATCCATTGCGGTGCGTTTATTTTTCATGGTTTCAAAGTCCACTGCATCAGCCGCCTTGTCTTCAGGATCAAACGATCCTTCATCAGACAATTCTTCTTCTTCCATCAGCAACAAATCTTCTTCTTGGTCCTCATCCAGTTCCAATTCTTCTGTTTCCTCCACTTCATCAAAATGGTCCTCATCCAGGAGAAGTTCTGTCTCAACGGATTCTTCCATATCCAAATCGAGTTCAAGAACCTCCTCTCCGGAGTCTTCCCCCCATGAATCTGTGGCTTCCTCCTCATCCAGCATCAGAGCGTCATTCTGTTCGCTGTCATCAGAATCAACCTGATCCTCCATAAAATCTTCATCCGCGGACAATGAATCTGTCAAATCAGGAACATTACCATCGTCTTCCATCGACAATAATTCCTGTGCGTCCTGATCTGAAAAAGACGCACCATGAACAACCATGGTCTGTCCATCCAGGTCTTCCAGATCTCCCAATTCAACACTTTCCAGATTGGAATCCACCTCAGATAATTCCAGTAAATCATTATTTGTTTGTTCAGCTTCCACAAAAGCAAGGACATCCTCCTCATCAAGGTCCTCCGTTTCCAGAATATCCTCATCCTGAGGAGACAATTCGTCGGAAAAATCAACATCGGGGACATTTTCATCTGAAATTTCCGGAGATTCAGAAAGATTTCCCGCTTTAATCAAATCGATCATTTCGTCATCAAACACAGAAAAGTCTTCTTCGGCATCATGTCGTTCCTCAAAAGACAAAGCATTCTGAAATTCCATGGCGGAGGGCATCAGAAACGCTGATGGAATATAGTGTTTTATCTGGTCTTGCAGGATAGAGGCTTCAAATGGTTTCCTGATATAATTGCGAATTCCCAGATCTTTCAGATTTTTTTCTTCAATTGTATCGCGGGCATTGACCATCAGGATCACAGGAATCCTGCTCAGTTTCTGCTCTTTCAACAATTGTTTGCAGGTTGAGTAATTACGCTGCTGTTCTGAATTACTAAGCAATATCAGATCCGGGACAACCTGTTTTGTACGAGCCAGGAATTTTTCTGATTGCTGCTCTTGATGAATGGTGAGTTGGCTCTCCTTCAACGCGGAAGCGACCAAACCCTGAATAGTAGAACTTTCCTCAAGTACAAGCACAGACTTTAACATCTCACACCTCAAATTATAAATGAGACTTCATTGATTTTATAAACCATATAAGCTAATTTACGGACGGACACAAACAAGGAAGGTTTGTCGCACCTTAATGCAAACCCGAAACCATCTGTTGTAATAAATATGGAGGTGTTGTACCTCGTTACTCTCCTTTTAGTCAATTTTTTCGAAAAGTATCAAACATAATCTTTCCCAGACTTGTGTTTTATTCTGCACCACCAGGACATTTATGATGAAAATCCTTTCTCGTTACATTGCTGTTGAGTATTTTCGTTTTTTTCTGCTACTTCTGATTGCCTTCACACTCATCACACTCATTGGCAATCTTTTCAGTCAAATCAGTGACGCCTTTGAGGACTGGGTCCATTTTCGTGAATTCCTCAAAGAAACCGCATTGATGCTGCCTTCATTGATTGAATTAATCACCCCCATGTCTGTTTTGATTGCCACTATCGCGACCTTTAGCGCACTGAGTCGGACCTCCGAGATTGTCGCCATGCGAGCCGCAGGTGTCGGATTTATTCAGTTAGCCACCCCCATCCTGATCATGACCAGCATGATTTCCATTTATACTTATGGAGTTCAGCATTATGCATACAACTGGATGTGGGAACGTTGGCACAGCGATACCATGTCCGAGAGCTTTGTTCCGCTCTGGAAAATAGGTATTGATCAGACTGTATACTATTTTGGCAAGCGGTATCCGAACCAGACCGTCGAAGCTGTAACATTTTTCAGATGGCAGGCCAATCCGTATCGCATTATTGAACAATCCAGCATGGACAAAGGCAATATGGCCCCAGATAAATGGGTTTTTGAAAAAATTTCCCAGAAAATGATAACCGGAGACCGATTGAAGATTGCGGACCTGGATTCATGGGAAACATCACTCAAACAACTTCCCTCTGTTCCGTTTACAGCGCCATGGCCTGCGCATAACCAACCTTTTTTCACACTTTACCAGAATATTATGGAACTGCAGAAGGAAGGACAGGATGTCAATGGACATTGGGTGGAATGGTACCAGAAAACAGCTTATCCTGTCAGTTTGTTCATCATGGCCTTGATCGGCATCGCTCTTTCCGCAACCCACGCCAGACGTGGAGGTGCCTCTGAATCGATTGCCATCAGTTGTCTCCTGGGTGTCTTTTTCTGGATTTTCAATCAGATCTTTCTGGCGATAGGCAGTGCCGGTGTGGTCATTCCCATCATTGCGGCATGGACCACCAACAGCATTTTTTTTGTGATTGCCTGTTTCCTGTTTTATTGGAAACGGATTTAACCTGGTTTCACCTTCCCGGCACACGGTCAATAATATTTCTTGTAACTGTAAGTGGGGAAACGCTAACATGCCGTTCAATCATGGTTTTTGTAACCAGGTTGTGGCATAAAAATCTTAAAACGCACAAGACAGGATGTCTTATGACTCAAACACCTCCCGTGGTATATGATGAAAGTAAGATCACGACACTTTCGTCACTGGAACACATTCGACTCAGGCCCGGTATGTATATCGGACGTTTGGGCAATGGATCGCATCCAACTGATGGAATTTATGTTCTGCTCAAAGAAATTATCGACAATGCCATTGATGAATACATCATGGGTTTCGGTAAAAAAATTCAGATCACAATTCGTGACAATCGTCTCTCTGTCAGGGATTATGGCCGCGGCATTCCCCAAGGCAAGCTCGTAGAATGTGTTTCAACCATCAATACCGGCGCAAAATACAACAGTGAGGTCTTTCAATTCAGCGTTGGACTCAATGGTGTCGGTACCAAAGCCGTCAATGCGCTGTCACAATTTTTTTCGGTCACATCCTTTCGGGAAGGCTATGCGGTCAATGCCCAGTTCAGTAAGGGGACTCTCACAGCAACCACCCCAAAAACCCCGGCCAAAGAAAAAGACGGAACACTTGTCGAGTATGTGGCGGATTCTGAAATTTTCCCCAGTTACACCTATGACCATGAGTTTATTGAAAAACTTCTCTGGAACTATGCGTATCTGAACAGCGGATTGACACTGACATTCAATGGGCAGACTTTTAAATCCGAGAATGGTTTACTCGATTTGCTGGCCCAGGAAGTCAAGGAAGACCATTTGTATGATATTGTGCATTTCCGTGGGAAGAGCCTCGAATACTCTTTCACTCACACCGATAACTATGGTGAAGATCATTACAGTTTCGTCAATGGACAGTATACCAATAGCGGTGGCACCCATCTGAGCGCCTTCAGGGAAGGCATGCTCAAAGGACTCAATCAGTTTTTTAAAGCGAATTATGATGGTCCAGATGTTCGGGATGGCTTGATCGGGGCTGTTTCTGTCAAAGTGAAAGAGCCGATTTTTGAATCCCAGACCAAAAACAAACTGGGCAACACGGATGTTCGTGCCTGGATTGTGCCTGAAGTCCGCGATTCATTGGTGGATTACCTGTATAAACATCCTGACATCGCGGATCAGATCAAACAGAAGGTTCTTTCCAATGAGCGCATCCGGAAAGAATTGATGAATGTCAAAAAAGCCGCCCGGGATAACTCAAAAAAGACAGCACTCACCATTCCCAATCTCAAGGACTGTAAATTTCATTTGAACAATAAAAACGGACGCGGTGAGGAATCCATGATTTTCATCACCGAAGGACAGTCTGCCGGGGGTAGCATGATCAGCTCGAGAGATGTGATGACTCAGGCCATTTTCTGCCTCAAGGGAAAACCCTTGAACTGCTGGGGACTGGGACGCGAGACCATTTATAAGAATGCGGAACTCTACAACATCATGAAAGCACTGGGTATTGAAGATGACATTGAAGATCTCCGCTACAACAAAATCATCATCGCGACAGATGCCGACGTGGATGGCTTGCATATCCGCAATCTCCTGCTGACTTTTTTTCTGCAATATTTTGAAACCCTTGTGCAAAAAGGTCATGTGTATATCCTCGAAACCCCGTTGTTCAGGGTACGGAATCAGAAAATCACTCAGTATTGTTATTCTGATGAAGAAAAAGAAAAATCTGTCATCAAGCTTAAAAAAGGTTCAGGACTGGAAATTACGCGATTCAAGGGCCTCGGTGAAATATCGCCCAAAGAATTCGGACAGTTTATTGGCAAAAGCATGCGTGCGGTTCCTGTGGGAATTGAACATACACATGATGTGAAAGATCTGCTCAATTTTTATATGGGCACCAACACTTCGGAACGCAAACGTTATATCATGGATCATCTGGTATAGGTTTTCACAATGGATATGTTACTCAACATTTACAACAAGGGCGGGATCATGATGGTTCCTCTTGCGTTATGTTCCATCATCATGATCATGCTGATCGTGGAGCGTGCGCTGGCCTTGAGAAGCAGTCGACTGCTTCCGCCACGTGATCTTGAACGCTTGAGAACCCTCATTTCCAGCAAAGCGACACCCCCCAAGGAACTAAACCCTTCTACAGCACATCCGACAGGACGTATTCTGGATTATGCGGTCAGTGTTCTGCCGGCTTCCGCAGAACATTTTAAGGAGGCGTTGTCTGACCAGGCCCGTCGTGAGCGTCATTATCTCGAGCGGGGACTTGTTGTGCTGGAAATCATTGTCGGAATCGCGCCTTTACTGGGATTGCTGGGAACCGCACTGGGCATGATTGATGTGTTCAACCATCTTTCCCTGGAAGGTGCTGGCCGGGCAGATGCGTTGAGCCGGGGAATTTCAGAAGCACTCATCACGACCGTTGTCGGTTTGTGTATCGGCATTCCGTCGCTTGTCGCATTCAATCTCTTTACCCGCAAAATCGAGTCCATCGGCCTGCTGATTGAAGAAGAATCCATGTTTTTTTATTACAAACTGTTTGGCGACTGATTTTCACGATGCAACTTTTTGAAAAACAAAAAACCCGCCCATCCATCAACCTCACACCGTTGATTGACATCCTGTTCCTGCTCATCATTTTTTTCGTTGTTTCCTCAAAAATCATTGGTGACAGCGGCATCGGGATTGTTTTACCACAAAGTTCACAAGGGGAATCGGCACCTGTCACCCTGCCCATGCTGTTGATTGATTCCAGCCAGACCATCTGGCTCAATGGAACATCTGTCAAAATGGAAGAGCTCATTCCGAAACTTGGCGACTTAAGAAAAGCTGTTATCACAGAAACACTCATCCTCCATGTGGATAAGCGAGTTCCACATGGTATTGTGATCCAACTCATGGATGACGCGAAAAAATCCGGCTTCCGTAAAATTGTTTTTGGCACAGAATCCCGGTCTGAAAGTTGATTTTAGCTCAACAGACTGAAGAGCGAAAACCCTTTTAACAACACGTTTAGTTTGTAAGCGTTCAGCTTTCAGTATTCAGCTTTCAGTGTTTATGCGCCTCAGAAGCCTTATGACTCAATAGCAGAAAATATCGTTTGGCTTCCAGGCCTTGAGAATTCCTGAAAACTGATAGCAGACGGCTGAACGCTTACTTTAGTTTTAACAATACCTGAGAAATGGCAAAAGACTAAGTTGTAACAGTTTGCTCGTGCCCTACGTCCCGTGGGGCACGTTATCCCTCAGGCGAAGCAGAGCTTCGCACCCACTGGAGGTGGGTCATGGAACGGTTACGAACGGGACGTTCGTAACCAGAAAGGTTTCCATGTTATTTTTTGAATGTTCCTTAGGAGAATCGGCCTATGAAAATGACCATCAAAGTTTTTCGTCAATATACGGTGTTGATCATTGTGGGTGCCATGTTGGGATTACTGTTCCACATGGGCCTGATTACACTGGATTCCATGTTGCTGGAAAAACCGATGTATATTGATCTGGAAAAAAATTTCTGGCAATCCGCTTTTTCCTTCCCGTTCCTTCCAATGCTTATTCTGGAAGTCCTGTTATCGACTGTTACTATTTTTTTATGGATCTCGATGAAACGTGCCATCCATCGTGCGCATGAGCTGGATTTGAAACGTGAAAATCACGAAACAACGGTGAAATCATTTCAAAAGATCATGGCACTCTTGGGCGAACATATCGCCTCCAACAACAATCAGATCCTGAATAAAATTGAGTTCAGAAGAAAACAGGGACAACAGACATCAGAAACCATTGAAAATGCCAGCAGGAATATTTCCCAAATTTTGAAGATCCTCTCAGAAGTCAGTTATGTGGAACCATATCTGTCTACTCAACAAAACAGAGGACTGAACTTACATGCGGAACTGGAACGACGGATCAATGAGATGAAGGAATTGCAAAAATCCAGATTGGCAGATTCAGGGAAATTCGAAAAAACATAAGGAATGTATGAAAAACAGATTAACAGGATGGTTGATTATTTTATTATTATCCACTGGATTCACATGGGGGGGAGAGATTCGGGGACAGGTGAATCTGCTGCGGTTATCCGAAAATGGCCCATGGATAAACACGGGGGATCACGCGAATGCTGTGGTATTTGTCCTTGGTTTTGATGAACCAGCCGAATCCAGCCACGTTTATCTGGACCAGAAAAATAAATCCTTTGTTCCGTCAGTGGTAGTCGTCGCGCAAAATCAGAGTGTCGGATTCAGAAATTTTGATCCGATCAGTCATAATATTTTTTCACTCTCCAGAACAAAACCCTTTGATTTGGGATTATACAAGGCTCCTGTTGAAAAAAGTATCCTGTTTGATGTTCCAGGTTTGGTGAAAGTCTTTTGCAACATTCACCACCAGATGAGTGCCAATATTCTTGTGTTAAAGAATAATAAATATCAGGTGACATCGACAGATGGGCGCTATCACATTCAGAACATTCCTGCCGGAGAACATAAAATCAGAGTCTGGACAGAGGGTGGCTCACTGGTTTCCCGAGATATCCATGTCACAAAAGACTCAAGCGACACCATTGATTTTGAAATTCAGGTTCAGCAAAGCCTGGCTGAACATCTGAATAAATTTGGAAAACCGTATAAAGATTACTGATTATTCTGATATCCCTGATCTTGCGGATACAGAATCGGGGACTCTCAGATTCCTTAGAAAAAACACATTGCAATCAGTGAGTTCATGACTTTAAAAATACATTCTAACCGTTCTTTAGCACAAATCCATCACTTCAAATTCTTTGAAAGAATGCCCTGTCTGCACTGTTACAGCATCTCCCGCCATTTTCCCTGTCAGTGCCAGGCCTAATGGCGAGGCCGGAGTAATGACCACAATTTCAGAGGAATCATGATACAGTTTCATTCCCCCCGCACAGGCTTAACTTTGGACACATTTTTTTGTTAAAAGTTAATGTTGATAAAGAGGAGTGTTGAACGATTATTTTTTTCAAAATTAAAGCAAATTTTTATCTGAAACAATCCATCAACCGCTTCTGAGAGACC